>DMBA01000074.1 GCA_003446315.1 Ruminococcus sp.
CTGCTGATGGGCAGAATCTCCGAGGTCTACAAATCCGGCAAGACCTATACCGAAAAAGAAAACCCGCTGCACCAGAATGATCTGGTCGTGGAATATATGAAGGCAGCGGGCAAGAATCCTTATGAGCAGATCGACTTCTGGGGCATGTGCGCAAAGGCATATCACAAGAATATGAGCGGTTCGCCCGGATCGCTTTCCCCGCAGGGTTATCTGTTCGTCAGCGAGTGGGGCTCCTGCCGTTATAATACCGCAGTCCAGCTCTGCATGCTGATCTACGATAAGTATAACAAGGGCGTGGACAAGGATTATGAGCAGAGCGACACAAAGGTGAAGGATTACGGCTTCACCGAGTGGGCAAAAGGTCAGATGGAATATATCCTTGGCAATAACGATATCGTTTATAAGGAAAAAGGCGGCAAAGAGCACGGCCCGCGCTGCTTCCTGACCGGCTTTGACGATCACTCCGCAGCATATCCGCATCACCGCGCATCTTCCGGTCTGACCAAGTGTGAGGATCCCGATGAGCAGCTTTATGTGCTGTTCGGCGCTCTCTGCGGCGGCCCCACAGGACAGGATGAGCACAATGACCTGACCGGCGACTGGAGAGAAAACGAAGTCACCATCGACTATAACGCAGCCTGCCCGGGTGCAGCAGCAGCGCTGTATCTGGCATATAAGGATCAGTATCCGCAGTCCATCACACCGGATTTCCCGCCTGTCAATGACGGCGGCAGAGCAAGCAAGGGCGGCGGCGGCGAAGACGGCGAAGGCGGTGCTTCCGGCACATGGGTCGAAGCATGCGGCATTGACGACTTTACCGATACCGGCGCAGGCGTGACCAAAGTCTCCCTGATGGTCAAATCCACATCCGGCAAGACCCCGAAGAATCTCACCGTTCGTTATTACATCGACACCACCGAGATCAGCGATTTCTCCAGGATCGAGTCTTCTATTCTGTACGATCAGGTTTCGGCAGAAGCGGCACCGGATAAGTGCACGATCCAGCAGCCGAAGAAGTGGGACAAAGACAGCAAATATGCATATGTTGAGATGGATTGGGGCGATTATAACTTCCCGAACTGCGGCAAAAAGCTGCAATTCAAGGTCGGCTTCTATTACGGCGACAAGTGGGATCCGACCAATGACCCCAGCTATAAAGACCTGAAAATCTATAAGGAAGACGATGCGTTCTTCGGCACAGGCAATGAAGTCCGCACCGATAATATCTGCGTCTATTCGGACGGCGTGCTGATCGGCGGTATTGAACCGGACGGCACAAAGCCGGAAGTTTCTCAGCCGCAGAATCCCACCCCCACCACCACTTCGATCACGACCACGACTACGACTAAGACCACGACTACGACCACCACGACTGACCCGAAGATCGTCACTGAAAAGGGCATGCGCGGCGATGTCGATTGCAGCAAAGATGTTGATGTTTCGGATGCCGTTTTGCTGGCGCGGTTCCTTGCGGAAGACAGCGAAGCGACCGTCACCGAAACCGGTATGCGCAATGCAGACTGCGACGGGATCGCAGGCGTGGACAGCAATGATGTAATTGCAATTCTCAAGCATATTGCACATATTGAATTGCTGGAAGATTAACCGGTAACAAGGAGAGCCTGCTGCGGGAGTTTTGTTCCGGCAGCAGGCTTTTCAATTTCAGAAAGGATGGTATAAGAGAGGATGAAAAGCATTCAGGAATTACGCGAAGAAGCACAGGATATCGGGCTTTTTCTCCCGCTGATCGAAGAAACGGATGTGATCGGGACAAGTGAGACTGTGCACGGAAAACAGGTGCCCACAAGAGCCGTTCTGCTGATGCAGTCCGCAGCCGATGCCGACAGCAGCGGTGCCCCGACTGCGCAGACCGTCGCAAGATATCAGGATGCAGTGCGGCAGCAGCAATATGGCATTGTGATGCTCGAACCGGCAGCCATATCCGCAGAAGCACGCACCGCAGAGGGGCATCTTGCCCTGACAGCCGAAACAGCCGCTGCCTTTGCAGATCTGGTGCAGGCGGTGAAAACGGCATCTGCG
Organism: Ruminococcus sp.; assembly: GCA_003446315.1. GTDB lineage: Bacteria > Bacillota > Clostridia > Oscillospirales > Ruminococcaceae > Firm-04. Next base: position 2,041 of record DMBA01000074.1, read on the forward strand.
GAAGCATTCGGCACGCAGCCGCTTGTGTTTGCATTGCTTGACCACGCAGGGCATCACGCGCTTGTGCCCTGTGCAATGGAGCATAATGAAACGCTCCCGACCGATGCGCCGCTGCTGACCGATATGGATTTGACAGAACTTGTCATCCGCTGCGGCAACGCTGCACAGGCAGCCGAAACAGCCGGCTTTGACGGAGCCGCACTCAATGCCGCAGACCGGAATCTCTTTGGCGAGAGCCTTGCCGCATTCCATCGGGAAGGCAAATTCGGCGGCGATTTTGATGACAGAACCCGCTTTGTCCGCGATTGCTATACCGCCATGAAAATGATGACGCACGATCTGCTGTTCTCGATCCGGCTGAGCCTGAGCGACGGCATTGCGCAGCCAAACGGCTGGGGCATGGCGTTTGAGGACGAATCTGCACCGGATCTCTATGAACCGGCATTGCTTCTGAAGATCCTGCGCACGCTCTATGATGTGCAGATCGTGGTCTGCTCGATCGGTATTCCGCATATTTCGTGGATGCTGGCAGCAGAACCGGAACCGGAGCTGATTGCAGTCAGCCGGCTTTGCACCTGCATTGCGATGCTGGACAGCGATATGCAGGAAAATCTTTATCTCGTGATGCCGCAGCAGATGACAGATGTGATCCCGTTTGATGCGCTTGCATCCGGCATGATCGAAGGCGAATTTGCATCGTTTGCAGGCTTTCTGCCGCAGGCATAAGAAACCGGACAGAGAGGGAGAACATACATGTCGCTCATAATCACGGTTTATACCACAGAGGGCATCATCATGGCGAGTGACAGCCGTTCCTCGTATACGACCAGAACCGTCCGGGAAGACGGCGTGACGGAGATCCTTTCCGGCGCACATGTCACAGACCACACGAACAAGACCTATCTGTGCAATGCGCATGTGGGGCTTTCGGCATGCGGGGATTCCTGTATCCGGCATGCACCGCTTTCGGGCTATATCCGGCAGTTTGTTGCGGAACGGGCAACGCCGGAGAGCACAGTCTCCGATATCAGCAGAGCGCTGACGGATTATTTTCCGGCGCTGGATCCGAAGCTCGATACCAATTTTATTGTGGCAGGTTATGCAGCGGGCAGCCGGATGCCGGAAGTTTGCCGTGTTTATACGAAAGACCGCCGCATTGACCGCATCGACACGCACAAACCGGGCGCGACATGGTCAGGGGAGTCCGATATCCTGAAACGGCTGCTTTTGCCGGTTTATCTGAAATCGAACGGGCAATATAAGCCGCTGCCGAATCCGCAGATCAATTTTGATTATTTTACGCTGCCGGATGCGGTCGATTTTGCGAAATATGCGATCGAAGTGACTATGAAAACGATCGCATTTCAGAATCATCCGAAGAATGTCGGCGGTGCAGTCGATATTTTAGCGATCCAGCCGGAAGGTGCGTTCTGGGTCGCACGGAAGTCACTGACAGAAAACGGGTATGCAGCCCCGTAAACATCGCAGCAGACGGGCATGCACACCCGCAGCAAATCTCTTGAAAGGAGCCGAAATATGGCACTGGACGGTGCATTTCTGAGCTGTATCCGGCAGGAGCTGATGCAGCTCATCGGCACAAGAATCGACAAAATCTATCAGCCGGCACGCGATGAACTGGTGCTTTCCTTCCGCGGAAAGGGGGGCGCAGTCAAGGTGCTGTTCTCCGCCTCTGCGGATGCAGCCCGCGTGCATATTACGGGCACATCGCCTGAAAATCCGCCCAAACCGCCGATGTTCTGTATGCTGCTGCGCAAGCACATCAGCGGCGGCAAGCTGGAAGCGATCGAGCAGGACGGTCTGGAGCGCATTCTGCGGTTCCGGATCCGCGCCAATAATGAAATGGGCGATTCGGTCGTATTAACGCTGGTTTGCGAGATCATGGGGCGTTTTTCCAATGTGATTTTAGTCAATGAGCACGGCAGGATCATCGACAGCCTGCGCAGAGTGGATGAGGAGATCTCCCGCGTCCGGCTGGTGCTGCCTGCAATGGAATACGCCGCGCCGCCGCGGGAAGACCGCATCTGCATGCCTGACTGCACCGATGATATGATACGGGAACGGCTTGCCGCAGCACCGGCGATGTCGCTTTCCAAGGCGGTCATCAGGCTGTTTGAGGGCGTTTCCCCGATCGTTGCACGGGAATGGGAATATTATACCGGACACGGCGATGCAGTCACGCTGCCGCTGGATGCAGAACAGCTCAGCCGCTTTTTGTTTGCGATTCATCAGGCGCAGGAAGCGCTGCGCTCACCGGATGCGCGGCATTATACGATGCTGCGTACAAAAGAGGGACAGCTCAAAGATTTCTCTTATCTGCACATTGCGCAATATGGTGCGCTGATGATCTCCGCGGAGATGCCGACCGCCGGCGCATTGCTGGATGCATTTTTCGCCCAGCGCGACCACTTTATGCGGATGCATCAGCGTGCAAATGATCTGTTCCGGTTTCTGGTCAACACATCGGAGCGCATCAGCAAGCGAACCGCCAACCAGAAGCAGGAGCTGCTTGCGTGCGATGCGATGGAAGAAGACCGCAGACGGGGCGATCTGATCTCCGCCAATTTATACCGGATTCAGCGCGGCGACCGCATCGCAAAGGTGGAAGACTTCTATGACGAAGCCTGCCCGACCGTTGAGATCCCGCTGGATGTGCGTCTGACACCGGCGCAGAATGCACAGGCATACTATAAAAAGTATCGCAAAGCATGCAATGCACGCAAAAAACTTTCGGAGCTGATCGCAGCGGGCGAGCAGGAGCTGGAATATATTGACAGCGTTTTTGATGCGCTGACGCGGGCAGAATGTGAATCGGATCTCGCACAGCTCCGGCTGGAACTGACCGAACAGGGCTATCTGCGTGCGAACCGGAAAGCGCCGAAGCCGCCGAAACCGATGCAGCCGCTGCATTTTCAGACGGCGGACGGCTTTGATATCTTTGTGGGCAGAAACAATAAGCAGAATGACCAGCT
>DMBA01000006.1 GCA_003446315.1 Ruminococcus sp.
CGCAGCAATGCCGGGAAATTGATCTTCTCATCCAGCCCTCTGCCGTAAGAATTCACATTCTGCCCCAGCAGCAGGATCTCCTTGCAGCCGCCTTCGATCAGACCGCGTACTTCCTGCTCAATGGCTTCCGGCTTCCTGCTGCGCTCCCGTCCGCGCACATAAGGCACGATGCAGTAAGTGCAGAAATTGTTGCAGCCGTACATAACCGGTACGCTCGCCTGAAAACCGGAATCCCGCACTGTCGGCAGCGATTCATCCGGCAGTCCCGCAAACGCAAGCTCCTCATGCCGCTTTTCACCCTGATATACCGCCAGCAGACTGGCAGGCAGCCGTTCCATTGCGCCGGCTCCCAGCACAATCTTCACAAACGGATAGGATTTTTTCAGCAGCGCCCGCACTTCTTCTTCCTCTGCCATGCAGCCGCATAACCCGACGATCAGCCGCGGATTTCGCTCCTTGATCGGCTTCAACGCACCGAGTCTTCCGATCACGCGGGATTCAGCATGTGCTCTGACGGCGCACGCATTAAACAAAATGACATCTGCTTCTTCCGGCTGTTCTGTCAGTTCATAGCCGAGATCCTGCAAAATGCCCTTATATTTCTCACCGTCACAGAAATTCAACTGACAGCCGAAGCTCTGCACATGTGCACGCGGTGTATGAGAAAAGGTATTCAGTACAGAACGAATCTGCTCTCTGATTTTGGTACGTTCGTCTGACATTTCGTATCTTCCTTCCATTCCATCCGACTGCATTGCGGATAATCAATCAATCTTTATTATACCATAGAAACAGGAAAAAAGCAATGGAAACACCGCTGTTTTTGCCTGCTCCCGATCAATATTTTATGTGCATCCCGTCCGGCAGCGGCATCCGTTTTTGCAAGCACAGCCCGATGCCGTTTTCACACAGCATCGGGCTGATTTTCATTCCTGTATCCTGTTCACCAGTCTCTGCGGATGGCAGCAGCATCCATCGAACGGACATGCTTTGTCAGCAGACGGGAAAGCGGTAAAAAGAGCAGATAAACCGGGATCGCTGCGATCACCGTCAGGATCGCGGACGGCAGCAGCACTTCTTCCCAGTAAAGCCGGTTGCCGGATGTCCCGAAGATGCCGTAAGTCAGCAGCCAGCTCAGTGCATTCCGCCCGAATACGCATGCCGCACTCAATACCATATAATGCAGAAAGCTGCGGCGCAGGATCTGCTCAAACAACAGGCAGACAAACGTGCAGCAGCAGACCATATAGATCGCATTGAGCCCAAGCGGACTGCCGCATGCAAGATCAACAGTCAAGCCGGACACGACACCTGCTGCCATGCAAAAATACATATCTTCGCGCATACTGATGCAGATCGCTGCCGGAATGACGCAAAGCGGCTGGATCCCGCCGCCGATCATCGGGAATGCACAAAGCAGCACCAGCAGGATGCAAAATGTCTTCCGGATAAAATTCCGCCGCAGTGTCCGCTGCTCGGATCGGGTTCTTCGCTGTCTGCGCGGTTTGGTATTAGTTTTCATCGAAGGATTCACCCTTTCCTTCGAAATCCAGCAGCACTGTCACCGATTCCAGCGCGGTGAAATCGACCGACGGCGCAAGCATTGCATAGCGCGTCAGACCGGTATCTTCCAGCCCTGTTTCCGTTACGGTGCCGACTGCCAGACCATACGGGAACAAGCCGGATGTGCCGGCTGTAATGACCAGATTGCCGGCTTCCGCTGCACTTTTCTGATCCAGATACATCATCTTCGTGCGGTTCTCTGCCGCATCCCGCAGATTGCCTTCCACAATGCCGCCGTCACCGGTTTGCAGGATCAGTGCACCGACGGAAAGCTCCGGCGAAAGAATCGTGGTGACCGTCGAGAAATGTGCACTGACTTCGGAGATAATGCCGATCAGACCATCTGCACAGATGACCGGTGCATTCAGCGTAATGCCGTCTTCTTCGCCCATATCAATCAGAAAACTGCGCGTCATATCATTGGTATTCGGCATCAGCACTCTGCACGGCTCCGAAAGCACGAATCCGTTGTTTTTTTTCTTGATTTCAAGCTGATCGCGCAATGCTTCCAGCTCCTGCACGGCATCGTCATAGCCGATGAGCTGCTGATTCAGTTCCGCAATTTCTGCTCGAAGACGCGCATTTTCTTCCCTGTATGCATTGGATTCATAATAGGTATCCAGTTTTCTGCGTGCATCATTGGAAATGGCAGCAGAAGCGCGTCTTGCCGGTGCGGTCACACTCTGCAAAAACCGCGTGGCATAATCGGTATGCGCACCCGATTTCAGAGAATAGAGCATCACGCCGGTCAGCAGTGCCAGAACGCAAAGCAGTACACGAAAACGGGTACTGCGAAAAAATGCGCTGAGATTCATGTGGCTGCTCCTTTATTTGTTCTGTTATCTGTATGTGTTCGGATCATTCATTCATGGCAATATTCGGATGCTTTTCCCGCAGATGGCGCTTGAGCGCATCAAAGGATTCGTTGCTGATATGATGCTCCATTTTGCAGGCATCTTCCGCAGCCGTTTCCGGGGATACGCCTAAGTCTACCAGCCATTTTGTCAGGATCGTATGCCGTTCATAAATACGCTCTGCGACCTCTCTGCCGGTTTCCGTTAAAGTAATATTGCCGTCATCCGCAATATTGATAAAGCCGCCTTCGCGCAGTATGCCCATCGCACGGCTGACGCTCGGTTTGGATACTTCCAGCTCATGTGCAACGTCCACCGCACGAACATAATTCTTATTCAGATGTAACATTAAAATTGCTTCCAGATAATCTTCTCCGGATTGATATAGTTTCGCCACTTGGCAGCATCTCCTTTCATTGCGCCGGAACGATCTCACAAACATGCAAAACGCCGTTTTCCACACGAAAACGGATATCTTTTCCGGCAAAGCTGATCCCATAGACCCGTTCCGGATCATCCGCATAACCCGGACGCGGATCCTGCCGCAGCAACGCTGTCACGGCAGTGCACTTGTCAGGCGGCAAAAGCGCCTGCATTTCCGGCGGGAAATCCACTTCCAGAACATGCTGCGCCGTCTGTGCCGTATAACCGGCAGAAGCGTCGGGAATGCAGTCTGAAAGCGGAATATAGGGCTTTATGTCATAAATCGGCGTACCATCCAGCAGATCAATGCCGGATACCAGCAGCCGAACCGGTTTTTCTTCCGCAAAGATCCGTTCCAGCTTCACGCATGACATCCCGATGGGATTGGGGCGGAACGGTGCACGCGAAGCATATACGCCGACACGGGTATTGCCGCCCAGACGCGGCGGGCGAACGGTCGCTGACCAGCCCTTTCCTGTCTGTTTCGCAGCGGCATGGAACCCCCAGAGCAGCCAGATATGCGAAAATGCATCCAGCCCCCGCACGGCATCCGGATGACTGTATTCCGCAGCAAACACGATCTCGCCGGTCAGTTCCGGCACAAGACCGCTTTGCCGCGGAATCCCGAATTTATCATGAAAATCAGTGCGCATAAAAGCGATCGGTTTCATTTCCATGCGAATGTCCCCGCCGTTCAGTCGTACATGATTTCCTTCTGTGCGTAATATGCATTGATCTTATCACTCGTGGAGAGGATAAAGGTGACTGCAAAGCAGCCGATAACAGCGAGCACATAGGTGATGACCGCAACCGGGAACGAATCAGATCCGCGCTTATGCGCCATAATCAGAATACCCGGGAACACTGTTATGATCGAGGAAAGAATATACACCAAAGATGTAAAGCCTTTCAGCGCACGCACGCGCAGAACGATGGTGATGGAAAGCAGTGCAAGTGCAATACCGGCATAAGAAAAGATCTTATCCGCAAGTGCGAAAAAGCCGTCCGATTCCATATCCGGAGCATAGCCGCAGGTGGAGAACACCACGAGACAGACACCGGCAAAAAAGCCGATCGCTGTCAGGAAAATGGATGTCTTGAAGCCAGCCTGTGCCAGATCGGACTGCTGCTGCACACGCAGCCGTTCCATATCCATGCGGGCACGCTTGAGTTCTTCTTCTGTTTTCTCCGGCACATCCTTCAGGCTGTCGCTTGCACGCTTTGCAGCCTGCTTCTTTGCCGCTTCCAGATCTTCCTGATTGAACACCGGACGATTGACCGGTTCCGGTGCAGGTTCTTCCAGCAATGCGCTTGCATCCACCTGCGGCAAAACCTCATGTGTCACGCGCTTTTCCGGTGCATTATAATCTTCCGGCTCCTGCAAAAGCATTGCCGCTGCCGCCTGCTGCTGTGCAGCCTGTGCTGCCATCGCTGCCTGCTGTGCCTGAATGCGCTGCCGTTCAATAAACTCTGCTTTCAGCTCGGCGATCTCCTCGGGTGTATAAGGGGGTTGTCCGGCTGCTGCACGCTGCTGCTGCAAAATTGCGACCTGTTCATCCGTCAGCTCCTGATAACGGGTCTGCGGCTGAGGGGGCGGCGCGGCGGCTCCTGCGCCCATATCATCCAGCATCGGTACAGATGCACCTGCCAGCCGCGGGTCGGCAGCAGGCTGTGCCTTTTTCCGCGGATCATCATAGCTCATGTCACCAAGCAACTGTGCTTCCAGACTCTTTTGATCGTCCATTGCATTGGTCTCCTTTTTATCATTCGGATTCAGCAGCGGCATCACGCGCTGCATACATCTCTATTATACCAGAAATGCACAGAAAATGCAAGTACCGGAGCAAATAAAAATCGCAGTTTGCCGCACCCGGAACTTCCCCTGCATATTCCGCTGCATCCGCTGCATACAGTGCATCAGAGATCATTTTGCAAAGGAGTGTTTCATATGGATCAGGAACCGCCGGTATCGGATGTTTTTGCGACGCAGGGCATCATTGCCGTGCTGATCTGCATTGCGGTGATCGCGCTGCATTTTTTCGCGCCGGATCCGTGCAATGCATTGCTCGCAGCATGGAAGCATTATACCGCTGACAGTCTTTCTGCCGCAGAGATCGGTGAGATGATACAGAAATGGTGGGACACATGGTTTGCATCCATATTTCCGGCATGACGCTTGCGGCGGATTTTACCGCACCTGCGCTGCTGGCATTTCTGGCGCTCCTGCTGCCCCCGCAGGCGCTGCTGCAAACCGTTCTGGCTTGTGTTTTGCATGAATCTGCGCATTTTCTGGCAATCGCCGCAACCGGTCAGATGCCGTCTTTGCTGCGCATTTCCGCTGCCGGACTGCATCTGGAATTGCAGGGCGCATCCCTTTGTCCGACCGGTGCATACTGCCGGATCCTTGCAGCAGGTGCGTTTGCAAATATTGCAGCAGCGATCGGCTTTCAGCTTGCCGGCATACCGGAACCCGCTGCGGCAAATCTCTCGCTGGGACTGTTCAATCTCCTGCCCTTTCGCAGCACCGACGGCGGCACGATGCTGCATCTGCTGCTGGAACGCCGCTTTTACAGTACGAAACCGGAACTGCCTGCCCGCATCATGCGCTTTATCGCTTTTACGGCTGCATGTCTGCTCGGCATTTTGCTCCGGAAAGCAAAAATCAGCAGCCCGTCTGTCTGGGGCATGCTGATTTTCATGTTTCTATCCGATATGCTCAACCGTTCCGACGGCTGATTCAGCGCCAGAGCATCAGCAGCATTGCGGCTGCCCGCGTCAGCACAAACTGCATCACCAGCATCAGGAATACATTCATCATGCTGGTGCCGCCGGAGCGCTTGATCTCCCGGTACATTTCTTCTTCCGTACCGACCGTTTTCTTGATGCCGCTGATCCTGCGGATCGTAAACCGATAATAAAGATAATTCGCCAGAAAGCTCCAGAAAACAGACACCAGAGCCAGTGCGATAAAGCTGCCGTGATACAGCGCCTGAAACGATTCTGTTCCCACATCCGCCCACGGAATGGTGATGCCGGAATTCTGATCCAGCAGCATGATCGTGATCGGCAAATACAGCACCGTTTTGATCAGCATGGACGCAAGCGCCAAGCCCCACATCTTCCGGTTGGCAAAATAATACTGCGGGCAAAGCAGACAAAGCAGATTGAATGACAGTTTTTTCCCCGTGCGCTTCATAATGCGGAACAGCGGCAGATAATAAAAGCGGCTTGTCTGCACAAATTCCGCGACTTCCCGCAGCTTTGCGCCGTCCAGCACTTCCTCCGGATCCATGCCGATGCACGGATCTTCCGGATCAATCACAATGCGCTGCATCTCATCGGCATCCGGATCAAAAGCTGCATCATCCGCAGACTGTGCATCTGCTTCCTGTGTTTCGCCGTTTTCTTCCATTTCTTTCCGCCGCTGTATGATCCAGCTTTCCCCGCTTTCATGCAGCGCGGTATTGATACAATGTCCGGTTTGTTTCCAGCAGGCGCGGTGATAAGGCGTGCCGCAATCCGGACAGGTAACAATGTCATCCTGCTCTGCGAACGCCTCTCCGCAGACCGGACAAGGCTGACCCTGATATTCCTGCATATCCTTACCGTCCTTTCTGAGTTTTGCATCTTCCTGTTTCCGCTTCTTTATTTTACCACATCTTCTGCACTTTTACAAGCCCGCTGCATCTTTTTTCATGAATCGTACACGAAATCCCGCACTGTTCCGCCGTGATTGATGCATACTTTGCAAAAAGGAAATTTTTTTCGGAAAAACACTTGCTTTTTTTCGCAAAATATGCTATACTAAAAGCAATCGTTTGTTGTACAGCCTTTTTGTACACATTCTGTCATTCTAGAAACGAAGGAAAGGATTGTTCGAAAACTATGAACATCGTTGAACTCATCGGCGGAATCGTTCTGCTGATTGCCTGTGCACTGATTATCGTGCTCGGTCTGATGCAGGACCAGAAACAGGATCAGAATATGACTTCTGCAATCACCGGCGGTACGTATGATTCCGCATTCAGCAAGAACGAAGGCAACACCAAAGAAGCGATTCTGAAAAGATGGACCAAGTGGTTTGCCATTATTTTCTTTGTTGTGACTCTGGTTATCACCATCGTTCCGGTCTATATGAACAACAACTGATTCGGAAAAACTGTCATACGCCCTGTGCTCCGCCGTTGAGCGCAGGGCGTGCGTTTTATATATGCAAAAATCATAAAAAGGGGGTCTCAGCATGGCAGGAAGACGATCTTCACATGCCGCTGCACGCAAAGGAAAAGCACGCAGCAGCATCAAAAAGCAGGACAAACCCGCAAAGCGCGGTCAGAAGGAATATGAAGCAAAAGCAGATGTTCCGGGCAATTCCGAACAGCAAAAGCACTTCGAGAACCGCATCCAGACTTTTCTTGCAAAAGCAGGCGGCAGACCCGTTTCCCGTGCCGATCTCGCTGCAAAATGCAGAGGCAGAGGCAGGGCGGATTATCTGCATGCGCTGAAAGCACTCATCACTTCCGGCATCATTGCAGAGCGCAGAAACGGCTATGTCCTTGCAGCAGCAGCCGGTATGCTGCGTGCCGAGATCGTGCGGGTCAGCCGGACATTCGGCTTTGCGCGTCCGGAAGAAGGCGGAACAGAGATCTTTATTCCCGGCAGAGATCTGAAAGGTGCTATGCCCGGTGATATCGTGCTGCTCCAGCCAACCGGCGAACGCGACGGCACGCCGGAAGGTGCTGTCCGAACCGTGATCCTGCCGGCGCAAATGCAGATCTCCGGCATGCTGACCGATGATGAGGGCATGCTGCGGTTTTTGCCGGATACACTCTGCCGCCATACGCTTGCCATCGAAAATGCCGCGGACTGGCGCACACATGCCGGCGATAAAGTGCTCGCCGTTGTGACACAGCGCGGCGAACGGCATTCTGAGCATATTGTCAGGATCGTCTGTTCGCTCGGCAGTGCGGAATCTGCAAAAGCATGTGCCAGAGCACTGGCTCTGGTCAGCGGCGTTCCGCTGGAATTCCCGCCGGATGTGCTCGCAGAAGCCGATGCGCTCGAACAGCGCGGCATTACCGATACCGATCTGAACGGCAGACTCGATCTGCGTAATACTGAAGATGTCATTTTCACCATCGACGGCTTCGATGCAAAAGACCTCGATGACGCCATCTCTGTTTCCCGCACCGCAAACGGCTATCGGCTGGGCGTGCATATTGCCGATGTTTCGCATTATGTGACACAGGATTCCCGGCTCGATCAGGAAGCCATCAGCCGCGGCACCAGCATTTATTATGCCGATCAGGTCATTCCCATGCTGCCGAAAGCACTGAGCAACGGCATCTGCTCTTTGCATCCGGATGTGGACAGACTTGCGTTTTCTGCCTTGATGGAACTGGATGATGCCGGCGAGATCCGCAGTTATCGCTTTGCAAAAACGGTCATTCGCTCCGTTGTCAAGGGCGTTTACCGCGAAGTAAATGCCGTCATCGGCGGGACTGCTTCTCCGGAGATCGAAGAAAAATATGCACCGGTCAAAGAATCACTGCTGCTGCTGAATGAATTGCGCGAAAAACGCCTTGCTGCCCGTAAAAAGCGCGGCGCACCGTCCATTGAAGCAGAGGAAAGTGCGTTTCTGCTGGACGAAAACGGCGTATGCACCGAAGTTCTGGCGCGTACCCGTGCAGAAGGCGAAGAACTGATCGAAGAATGTATGCTGCTTGCAAACGAAGCCGCTGCGAAATGCGGCAAAACAAATCATTTGCCGTTTGTTTACCGTGTGCATGCAAAGCCGCCGGAAGAAAAGGCGCTGCGGCTCGCCGATGCGCTCAATCGGCTGGATATCCCGCACCCCGCCCTTGATGATCCGAAGCCGAAGGATTATGCGCAGGTGCTGGAAAATGCTGCGGACAGTCCCCTGAAACCCGCTGTGCATCAGATCGTGCTGCGCAGTATGGCAAAAGCAGACTACGAAACCGAACCGGTCGGGCATTTCGGGCTGGCACTGGAAGATTATGCACATTTCACCTCTCCGATCCGCCGCTATCCCGATCTTGCGATCCACCGGATCCTCTCTGCATTCCTCGAAGGCGAAAAACCGGAGCATATCCGGCAATTTGCGGAAGCTGCCGCAGAAGCCGGCTCCCGCACGGAACAACGCGCCATGCAGCTCGAACGGGACTGCGATGATCGCTACCGCGCAGAATGGGCTTCACAGCACATCGGCGAAACCTTTGAAGGCGCTGTGTCCGGTCTGACCGAATTCGGCATTTATGTCATGCTGCCGAATACCGCGGAAGGATTGGTTCCGCTGGATGCACTCCCGATGGATGAATATACCTTTGACGGATTCTTTTCCATGCACGCTTCCGGCACCGGCAAGCATTATACGCTCGGCATGCCGATGCAGGTACAGATCACCCGCGCTGACATCAACAGCGGACATATTGATCTGGCACCGGCGGAATAATCCATTCCGTTTCGCAGATACTATTTAGAATAAAAAAGGAACCGGAGTATCATATATGAAAAGCTATATTGACAATGATCTGGCATGCGGTCTTTACCGGCTCGCGGAACAGCGCATGCAGGCAGCACAGCGTCAGATGCCGTGCACGGAAGCGGTTTTTACCGTGATGACAAATGCTATGCCGGATGCCGTTTCGTATCGGGATATCGAGCATCTGGAAAACGAAGATTTTCTGGAAGCCTCTTATCTGCTGCTGCTCGGCAGACCGCTTGACTTGCAGGCAAAAGAAGTCTGGCAGGAAAGCCTTGTGCTGCCGAAAACAGCGTTTCATACAGCCGTTCTGAAAACGATCCTTCAGTCATCGGAATATCAGACGCAGCGCATGCCGCTGACAGATTGTCCCCTGCAGCTTGTGGATGAAGAACAGCCCAATGTGCTGATCCAGACACAGGTGCTGCCGGAACGTCTGGTGCGCATCTATCAGGCAATGCCCCGCTTTATGCAGAAGCTGGCGAAAAAAATCGCAGGAAAGGAGTGAACAGATATGCTGCAAACACAAATTTATATTGATCTTTCGCGGCTCTGTCTCACGCCCTTTACCACCGGTATCCAGCGTGTTGCAAAAGAGATCGTGCTGCGGATGCTGCGCAATGATGCCGTGAAGGTCACGCTGCTGGCAGAGCTGCCCTCGCATACGGCTTGGCGCGTGCTGCCGCATGACGCTTTCACTGCCTTTTATACCGAGAAAAAAGGCAGTCCTTACGGCGACGGCAGACCGCAGATCCTCTCGCCGCACGACCTGCCTTCCGGCGCTGTGTTTTTTGATATCGACAGCGCATGGAATATGCCGATGCACAGAAGCTGGCTGTTCCCGATCCTCAAAGCACACGGTGTCACGATCGTCACACAGCTTTATGATCTGATCCCTGTGACAGAACCGCAGTTTTTCCATGAACAGACCCTGCGGCAGTTCCTTTCCTGGACAGCAGCCGTCATTCAGTTTGCAGACCATATCATCTGCAATGCGGATGCGACCGTCGCTGCCCTGCATACGCTCTGTGAGCAGCTTCATACCGATGCGCCGGCATGTACCGTTGTCCCGCTGGGCGCTGACTTTGCAAAAAAAGCTGCCAATACAGATGATATTGACGAGAAACTGCTCGAAAAACTGCCGCAATATGGCTATATCCTGATGGTCGGCACGATCGAGCCGCGCAAGAATCACAGATTGCTGCTGGACGCAGTTCCGGCACTTTCCGAACGCGGTATCAAGGTCGTTTTCGCCGGCAGAATCGGCTGGAATATGGCAGAATTTGCGAAAGAAATGGAAAAGCATCCGAAAAACGGAACCGACTTCTTCTTTGCGCAGGGGCCTTCCGATGCAACCATTCAGGCACTCTATAAAAATGCACTTGCAGTCGCCTTCCCGACCAAAAACGAAGGCTTCGGTCTGCCGATCGTGGAAGCCTATATGAACGGCACGCCGGTTCTGGCTTCGGATATTCCGGTGCTGCGTGAGGTCGGCGGCACTCTGGCAGATTATTTTGATAATACCAGTGTCGATTCGCTGGTCGCAGCAGTGGATGCGCTGCGTGCCGATCCGGAAGCCTATCAGAAAAAACGTGCCGAAATCGCCGCATATCAGCCGCGCACATGGGATGTCGCCGCTGAGGATATGACCGCCGCTTTGCAGCGTGTCGGACATATGACCGGCGCTGTTCCGGCTGATACAAAGGTCTCGCAGATGGTCGTGCTGACAGCGCGAAATGAAGATCTGCTGCGGACACTTCCGTATCTGGATGCATGTATGCCGTTTATCGAACGGCTGCTGGTGTGCTGTCCGGAGCGCAATGTTCCGGAACTGAAAGAAAAATGGAACGGCAGGATCCGGCTGGATTTCTTTACCGATGAGCAGCTCCTCGGGGAAGATGCGCTGCCGCAGGATCATACCACGCGCAATTTCTTCCTGCGCTGTCTGCTGATGCGGAAAGCACCGCTGGATGATGTCTTCATCATGACAGATGACGATTACCGCCCGCTGATGCCGCTGACACAGGAATTCTTCCTGAAAAACGGCAGATACCGCGCCTATTATTGCTATGATCTCGCAAAATGGCAGGGCACACAGGGCAATTATACTTCCTATGACAGCAGCATGTTCCGCACCCGCGATTTCCTGATCGGCGAACGGCTGCCGGCACTGCAATATTCATCCCATCAGCCGCAGATCATTGACCGCCGCCTGTATCTGGAAATGCTGGACGCTTATCCGGATATTGACATGCAGGGGCTGGATGAATGGAGCACTTACTTCAATTATAATATCGCAAAGCATCCGGAATGGTTCTCGGCAGAGCGTTATTGCGTTGCAGGATGGCCCGGCGCAGTATCCGACTGGACGCTGTGGTGCCAGCCGCAATCGCTCGTGTTTGAGAATTTCTATGATGTGTTGTATGAGGATATGCATGTATTTGCGGGACTTTCAAAGGAATATGATCCGGAGCGCTTCCATATGGAAAGTGCTGAAAAGATCTGCCGCTGGACAAGAGAACTGGATCGTCAGGCAGCAACCGACCTGATGCTCGAAGGCTACCGCGAAATGTTCCGCGATGAACATCACAAGCCTTCTGAATTCCTGTTGTATCAGCAGGATGAAGTGCCGGTCTTGTCGATCCCGGAGCTGCTGTATCTTCCGGCAGGCGAAACCATCCGGCTTCCGCTTTCCGTTGATTCTGCCCTGCGAAACAGTACAGAACCGGTCACCTATCTGGTGGATGACGAAAAGCAGCGGCATGTGATCCATGAACGGGAACTGCTGCTGAGCTGTCTGGATGCATCGGTCGTGCCGGAGCTGATCCTGACAATGCCGCCGTATCCGTTCCGCGGCATGCTGACGGTCAAATACGGCGAAGCTGCTGCAAATTGCATTGTTTCCTGTCTGGAAAGACGATAAGGGGGATATCATTGTCATCGTTCATTGAAAAGCTGAAAACAACGCATCAGCTCACAGATGCGGAACTGTTGGCGTTTCTGGCAGAACCGCAGCCGGAAGCAGATCTTTATGCCGCGGCAGATGCGCTGCGGCGTGCATATTACGGCGATGCAGTTTATCTGCGCGGTCTGATCGAGTTTACCAATTACTGCAAAAATAATTGCTATTACTGCGGCATCCGGGCAGGCAATCCGCATGCAGAGCGCTATCGCCTGACGGATGCTGAGATCCTCGAATGCTGCAAACAGGGCTATGCACTGGGTTACCGGACATTCGTCCTGCAAGGCGGCGAAGACCCGTTCTATACAGATGATAAGATCTGTGCACTGGTTTCCGCGATCGCACAGCAGCATCCGGATTGCCGCATCACACTTTCGATCGGGGAGAAATCCCGCGAGAGCTATCAGCGTTATTATGATGCCGGCGCACGGCGTTATTTGCTGCGCCACGAAACCGCAGATGCAGCGCATTATCAGAAGCTGCATCCGGAGAGCATGTCACTGGAAAACCGCAAGCGATGTCTGTATGATCTGAAAGCGATCGGTTATCAGGTCGGCAGCGGCTTCATGATCGGTTCGCCGTATCAGACACCGGAATGTCTGGTGCAGGATATCCGGTTTTTGCAGGAATTGCAGCCTGCCATGATCGGTGTCGGGCCGTACATCACACACCGCGAAACGCCGTTTGCGGAGATGCCTTCGGGTGATCTGAAACTGAGCCTGAAAATCATTGCTTTGCTCCGGCTTTTGTTCCCGAAAGCACTGATTCCGGCAACGACTGCATTTGGTTCCATGCATCCGCAGGGCAGAGAGCTTGCACTGAAAGCCGGTGCAAATGTCATGATGCCGAATCTTTCCCCGAAGGAAGTGCGGAAGCTCTATGACCTTTATGAAAACAAGATCTGCACCGGCGAAGAAGCGACCCAGTGCAGAGGATGCTTAGAGGCAAGAATCCGTTCGGCAGGCTATCGGATCGACGTAAATGTGGGAGACAGCCTTGCCGTATCATGAAAGGATAACAACATGAACACAACACCGATGATCCAGGAGAATCAGAGACAAAAACTCATTCAGTATCTGTCAGAAGCGAGAAGCAAATATATGTATTTGCTGTATATTGCAGCAGGCGGCAGCATTCTGTTCTTATTACCCGCGCTGCAAAGCATCAGCGTGATGCAGGTCACAAGGGATCTGCTTCCGGAGGGATACGCATCCCGCGGGAGCACATATTTATACATCTGGATCCTGTTTGTCATTATATTTGCAGCATTGTTTCTGATGGGATTTCAGCGGAAATTCGGCAGAAATGCGCCGATCAACTGCATCCGGCGGAATGACTTCACCTGTGAATATGTCACTGTTTCGCAGCTTTCGGATATTCAGGGCAGACCGCCCTATCTGATGACGGATACCCTTGGCACACAGTTTGTCGTACCGGTTTTTCTGGAATGCAAACAAATGCGCATCGGCATGCAGGTGATCGGGATTTACGCAGCAGACGGCAGTCGTTTTGCCATGCTGGATCCTGCCAATATGCCGGAAATCTGATTTGATTGCAAAAAGATCCCCGTGTAAAGCCAATACACGGGGATTCAGTCTGTCGAGAAACTTCCGGTGATGTCAAATCAAAAGTTTTGGTTCGACAGCTTGCTGACGAGAGCTTTCTTCAAAA
>DMBA01000280.1 GCA_003446315.1 Ruminococcus sp.
CGGAAGTTTCTCGACAGACTGAGACCGGAAGCGCATTGCTTCCGGTCTTGCTTTTTGAAAAAGGGATCGCTTAGAAACTCTTTGGAGACACTGTTTATCCGTTCAGGGAGATCCGGAGTGTCACGGTCAGACCGTGTGCACCGCCGGAGCAGATCAATCCGCCGTTCATTTGCTCCATCAATTGGTCAGCGATGTACAATCCCAGACCGCTGCCTTCTTTTTCAGCCGCCTGACTGCCGCGATAGAATTTTTGTGTCAGCAGGCAAAGCTCGTCATCCGGCACACCGGTTCCGTAATCGGAAAAGGACGCTTCCAGATAATCCCCCGCGATCCGGAACCGCACATCAATCTCTGTGCCGGCATATTTATAAGAATTGCTGAGAATGTTTCCGATGACCTGCCCCAATCGCTGCGGATCGGTATAGATCAGGCATTCCGGAATGGGCGTTTCACGGGTCAGGGAACGGACATCCTGTTCTGCGATCAGCGCATGCAGGATGGCAGAAGATTCATAGCGGCAATGCACATGCATTTCGCCGAGATCATCGAGGGTCGTCGTCAGCAGGTCATTTACGAGCACATGCATCTGCTCTGCTTTTTGCCCGATCTCCGCGATTTTTCCCAGCATATAAGCATCCTTTGATTTCACACTCAGCAATTCGCAAAGCAGTTTGATGCCGGTCAGCGGCGTTTTCAGATCATGACTCAAAGAAGCCACCAATTCTTTTTCCCGCTGTTTCAAAGCGCGTTCCCGCTGATGGGATGCATTGAGTTCTTCCCGCATGATATCGAAGCTCTCCGTGAAAATGCCGAACATATTATCCTTTTCCCGCAGCAATGGCTCATCGAATCTGCCCCCGGCAATGCTGCCGGCGAACGCTTTCATCCGGCGAAACGGCAAAATGATCTTTCTTTGCACATATATACCGAAGCACGCAGCGATCAGTACAAAAAACAGAATGCTGAAAGAATAGATCAAAAACAAGCGGTTTCGTTTTTTCTGGTAAATCTCGTTGACGGTATTCTGAAGCGCGACTGTGCCGAAAAACCGCGTGCGATCGGCTGCCGGTATGCAAAGTGCACCGTTCCGGACGGCATCCCGCAGATGCAGATAGTCTTCTGTTTCGGCATCCGGAGAGGCATAAAGCAGGCTGCCGTCTGCATCGTAGAACAGGAATGGCTCGCCGAATTGTGTTTCACGCAGCTTTTCCGGATGATCGGGGTTTTCTTTTACCGTTTCCACTATATCATTGATGATGATGACCTGCGCACGGCTGTCCCGGTCATTGCCTGTCAGCAGATAGCAGATGCACAGTCCAAGCGCCGTCACCAGCGTGAAAACGGTCAGCAAAATGGCGTATTGTTTCATTGCCGTGTCAATCCTCACAGTTTTCCATGATATAACCGACACCCCAGACCGTTCGGATGATCTCCGGCGCATTGGGGTCTTTTTCGATTTTTTCCCGCAGATGACGGATATGGACGGAGATCGTGCCTTCACCGATATAATCATCAGCCCATACATTTTTCATAAAGGCATCTTTTGTGATGACGGTTCCGCGGTTTTCGAGCAGATAAAGCAGCAGTTTATATTCCATTGTTTTCAGCGCGATCAGACTGTCGTTTTTGCGCAGTTTCCGCAGTTTCATATCCAAAGAAAGACCATCGGAAATGCGGATCTGACCGTTCCGGATCAGCGCTTCCGGTTTATCAGAAAAAGCGCCGGCGGAGACTGCTTTTGCGGTCTCCGCTGCTTTTTCATATCGGTTCAGGATCGCCCGGACTTTTGCAAGCAGGATGCTCAGGGTATAAGGCTTTGTGATATAGTCATCGCCGCCGATGTGCAGCGCCATGAGAATGTCATCATCCGAGGTGCGGGCGCTGATAAACAGGATCGGCATATCATATTCCGCACGGATCTGCTTGCAGAGTGCAAATCCGGAGTGCTCTCCCAGATTGATATCCAGCAGCAGCAGCGAAACCTGATGTTCTGCCAAAAACTGCACGGCTGCATCATAGCTTGTGACGTATGCGGTTTTGATATCGAACATATTGAAATATTCCGCAGTGGTTTCTGCGATTGTCCGGTCATCGTCTATCATCAGACACTGATATTTCATCCTGCTTCTCCTTTTTTGTTACGATGTGATCTCAATGCTGCTGCCGGTTTCGCCGAGGAAGACAATATGTCCGCCGGACGGCAGCGGGATATGATCGGCGCAATCCAGCATGAAGCTGGAATAAATGGGTTTGTCATAGCGGTCGTAGACATAAACGGCAGATTTTTCCGGCAGATCCAGCGTGATGGTCTTGTTAGCCATGTCATCCCCGATGCGATACCAGCCAGCCTGCTGTGTGTGCAGCGGAACGGTGCGGACAGCACCGGTGAGAACCGGAAAATCTTTTTCAGCCAGATAAGCCGTTCCGGATGACATTTGGAGCAGCTCACCGTCATCGGTTTGCACGATGGAAAGATCTGTGAGATCTCTGCCGCTGTTGCCGGGGATTTGCAGCGCATGAACGGCATGCGTTTCGTCCGTGATCCTGCAAGAAGAAACATATCCGTCCGTGACAAACAATTTCTGGCTTGGCAGCAGATAATAACAGCTTGCCGCCAGTTCGTTATACAGATAGTAACGGCTGCCGTTTCGTTCATCCCATGCTTTTTGTGCAGCGGCATCCACCGGTGTCTCATCGAGCCGCTGCAAACCATATTCTGCCATTTGCAGGCTGCCGAGCTGTTCGATCTGATTGAGCGCATCTTTGCAGATATAGTCCTTGCCGTTTCGCTGACGGAACGAGACAACTTCCTGATTCGGGTCTTCCGAGGCGTTGCCGGAAGGCACTCTGCCTTGCATACGCACAAAGGTATCTTCAGTTGTATAGAGATAATGCGTGATGGACTGGATCTCATTTGTCAGGCACTGCACCTGCATATATGCCATATCAGGGAAAGTCACACGATATACATCGCTGCCGCCGCCGTATAAGCCTTCATATTTCTGATAAGATTTCGGGATGGTGCTGAGTGTTTTCTTGCAGGCAGGGTCTTTGTGTGTGATCGTGATGCCCTGTTCTTCGAGTGCAATGTCCATGAGTGCTTCTGCCATTGCAAGATTCATGGAGCTGCTGCCGGTATTGGAAAGCACGGAAACACTGATCTTATGATCCGGTGCGACAAGCAGCTCCGCATGTTCGTTCGCCACATCGCCGCCTTTGCTGAGCAATTGCACGCCCTGTGCGTCATAGTCTGCAAAGCCGACGAAATCCCAGCCAAGCCCGTAACGGTCTTCGAAATCATCATTTGCATAGCATTTGCGCATTTCGCGCTTGATCCGGTCGGAAAGCAATGTCTCATTTCCGGTGAAGAACTGCGTGCCGAATCTGCTGACTTCTTCTGCGGTTGCAAGCACGCCGCCCGAACCGATCTCCGCCCAGTATTCCGGCGTGAAGTGCACACCGGAATCGAGCTGCACATCCACATGATTCGGTTTCCGGAAAGCAGTCCAGAGCGTGCCGGTTTCGGTCAGCCCAAGCGGTTTGCAGATATGCTCTGCCAGATAATCGCTGTAATCCGTGCCGCTGACCTGTTCCACGACAAATTCCAGCAAGGTCAGACCGTCATTGCAATAGCAGGCGAAATCGCCGGGATCCGCTTTCAAGGACTGCGTTTTCAGGTAATCGAGAAAGGTATTGTGGAAATGCGTGCTTCTCTCGCCGAGCAAACCCGAACCGATACCGGATGTGCCCATCAAACCGGAGCTGTGATTCATCAGCATGCGCACGGTGATATCCCGATAGCGGGGATCTGCCATTTTGAAGTCCGGCAGATAATCTGTTACCGGTGCATCCAATTCCAGTTTTCCCTGTTCCACGAGCTGCAAGGCAGCGGTCACAACATACATTTTGCTGACCGATCCGACCGTATAAACAGATTGCGGCTGTTGTTCCGCAAAGACATTCATGCCGTTTGATGCTGCGAGTGCCGCTGCTGCAAGAAAGGCGGCTGTTTTGATCAATTTACGTTTCATATGATTCACCTCACTCTGTCATCAATTCCCGCACAGAAATGGAACGGATTTTCCGTGCACTCCAATAAGTGCCGGCGCATGCCAGCAGCAGAACGGCAGCATCTGCAAAAACGATCATGGGCAGCGAGATAATCACAGCGCCGATGAGATTGCGGAGCATACGAATGCAGATGATACTGAGCGCATTTCCGAGGATGAGTGCGATGATGACAGTCGGCAGGATGCGCAGAAAGATTTGTTCTATGAGCATTTTGGTGGTATAGCCCATGCTTTTCATAATGCCGAATGCGATCCATTGTTTTTTGACGGCTGTTTTTGTCAGAACGAAAACCGTTGCAATGACGATCAAAGCCGCCGCAAGGGTAAAGATGAGCGAGATCGCTTTGCACGAAAGCGTGATCGAACTGTTTACGATCGTGATAAAATCAATGGTGGCATCTGCAAAATGGATCTGGAAATAGCTGCTGTTGCCGGAGATCACCTGATCGTCCACCGTGATGGCATAATCGACATGGCTCACATCATATTGCTGTATCATAGCGGCTATTTTTTGCTGTGCAGCAAGCCGGATCCGTTCTTCCAGGGAACCATCGCCGCTGTTGGTTCCGTCCGGGCTGTCAGAAGCGGATTGTCCGTATTTTGCAAAGAGTTTTTTGACAAACGCTTCCCGATCCACATCCTGATTCAGATAGAGGTAGATATATTCATTGCGGAAGGTGGGATCCAGTCGCTGATAGCCCGCACCGGTGATGCACGCTTCTCCGGTGACAATACCGACATAAAAACCGGTCACGACATATTCTTTTTCAACGATGCCGTTTGTGAGGTGAACGGTATCTCCGACCTGCAAGTGATACATCTTTTTCTGGACGGCAGTGAACATGACTTCATTTTCATGCTGCGGAAACCGTCCTTCTGCGACCTGCATGTACTCCAGTTGAGAATAGTCATCGTAGATATTCGGTACGAGCTGTTCATTTTGCTCCACCAATTTCAGCGGCAGGATATCGCTGCCTGCCTGGAGCACCTTGCGGACATCCGGATCATTGTGCAGCGCGTCAGAGAGCCGGTCGATATCGGCACCCGGATTCAGCGTCAAAACCACATCGCTGAATTCAATGCCGAGGACGGAGCGCAGAAATTCCACTTCATGTGTGGCATAGTTCAGCAGCAGCGCACAGAATACGAATGTCAGAGAAGCAAGCATGATGGAAATGCCGACACCGATATTCTTTCGCACATCCTGCACGAAGCCCTTCATGGCAAGCCGCAGATGCAGATTATGTTTGGTTTTATGCAGCGGAAAATAGTTCTTTCCGTAATGATGATCGCGGATGCCCTTCCGGAGTGCCTGCACCGGCGGATACCGGTGGATCATATGCGCGCGCAGAAATGCGATCAGCAGAACGAATATGAACACAATGCAGGCGGAAAGGAGCAGCATGCCGAAATGCCAGTGCATGGTGCCGTGATGACCGGAGGTGACTTCGCTGATATGATACAGGAGCGGGATGAGTGCCGCAGCCCCCGCAGTACCGATCAGAATGCCGGCAGCGGCGAGCAGCAGATATTCAATCGTGAACATTGCGTTGATATCGGAGAACTGATAGCCCAGCGCTTCCAGTACACCGATGGAAACGATTTGTTCTTCAATATCCGTTGAGATCCGATAGCGAATGACAAACAATATCGTCACCAGAATCAGCACAGACATGATAATCAGCAGATACAGGATCAATTTGACTTCTTCGGAAGCGCTTGCAACGCGGTTTTCATAGAAGATCGTGTAGCAGAGGTGAAGATCCTGATGAGAATAATCTTCACATTTTTCCAGAAATGTATCAGCAACAGCGGCTGTATCGGTGCCCGCAGCCGTATTGTAATAGATGAAGGCACAAGGTTTGTTGATTTGGCTCATCAATTTATAATCCGCATCACTGATAATGGCTTTGAAGCCGTTTGCAGCGTCCATATGCATGCCGCTTTCATAAAAGCCGATGATCTGAAACGGATAGGCTCTTCCGGCAATGATGATGGTATAGGTATCGCCTTCCCGGAAGTGAAAGCTGTCTTTCAGCATGTAGGGGAGCCAGATCGGATGCGCGATCGCAGCGATCTCCGATTCACTGAAGGGGGAGTTCAGCGGTGGCTGCTCCAGCTTCAGATTGTTCTCATGGGAAATGAAAACATGATCGACTGCAAGTTCTTTGCCGTTTTGATTCAAAAATCTGCCGTTGACGGTGAATATGCCTTCCGTGTAACCATATTGGGTCACGCCGTCCTGTTCTTCCAGAAACCGCATAAATTCCGGCTGAAACTGATTTTTCGGCATTTCGATATAGTTTTCAACGCCGTGGATCTCATTGAGTGCATTGGGAAAAATGTTCCCGATTTCCTGCATACTGCCGAGTGCCGCGCCCAGCATGCACATACAGATTGCGATCAGGAGCACGAGCAGAACCGATTCTGCTTTATGCCGGCGCAGATTGGCAAAAGAGAGACGTGTGATTTTCCACATGTTCATCACCATCCCATCTGATCGAGGAACTGCTGCAAACCATTTCTGCGGGTTTGCAGGTCATCAGAACCAAACGGCTGCATGGCATATTCACCGCTGACGGCACCATCCCGTAAATAAATGACCCTTGTGCCGCGCAGCGCAGTTTTGAGGTCATGTGTGACCATCACGATGCTCTGCCCGTTCCGGTGAATATCGGACATCACATCCAGAACCGCCTGACCGGAAGCGGAGTTCAGGCTGCCGGTCGGTTCATCGGCAAAGAGGATCTGCGGATCATTGATGATCGCACGGATAATGCCGATGCGCTGACATTCACCGCCGGAAAGCTGATTCGGAAACTTTGTCCAGAGTTCTTTTCCGATATCGAATTGTTCCAGCAGCTTTTCGATTTTTGCAGTGAGCTGCTCCGAAGGCTTCTGGATCAGCAGCGCACCGGTCAGGATATTATCCATCACATTCATATTGTCCATGAGATAGATATTCTGGAAAACAAACCCGCAGTGATTTCGCCGGAAGACCGCCAGTTGGTCATGGGAATAGGCAGAGATCTCCTCATTCCCGAAGAAGACTTTTCCGAGTGTCGGCATGTCCATACCGGAAAGTGCATACAGCAATGTAGATTTTCCGGAGCCGGAAGCGCCCATAATCACGGTGAAATCGCCTTCCCGGATCTCCAGATCGAGATTCCGGATGACATGCTGCTGCATGCCGCCGTTTGAAAAACTCTTGCACAATTTTTCGGTGCGTAAAATGACAGAATCCATATGATATACTCCTTTCTGGATCGCAGGCTGTCTGGATGTCTCATAAGTATATTATATACGATTCCGGAAGAAATGTCTTTATGAAGCTCCTAACAAATTCTTATCCGTTTCTTATCTGTTTGATCTATTTCAGTATACCACATCCGGATTGATTTTGCAACCGGATCCGGCGCAAAGAAAAGCGGTGACAGTCTCAGCACAGACTGTCCCCGCTGCATGGATTATTTGAAATGATTTGCCAGTGCACCGATGCTGTGGTCATTGGTACCCTGCCCGATGGCATGGAAGACCCAGCTATCATTTTGTTTGAGCAATTCTCCGAAGATCATGGCAGTTTTCTTATCATAATCTTTGCTGTCGGAGAGCGCAAATCTGCAAAGCTCTTTGCCGTTCATATCGCACAGGCGCATATAACAATTTTTGATCTTGCCGAAGTGCTGCATTTTAATACGCGACATATAGATATTGACCACGATCACGATGCGGTCATACTGCGGCGGCATGGCAGTCAGATCAATGACGATCTGCTCATCATCGCCGTCGCCGTCACCGGTCAGATTATCGCCCTGATGTACCACAGCGCCGCTGATATGTCTGAGGTTATAATAAGCAACGATATCCTGCGTGGAGCACAATCTGCCGTTTTGACAGAGGAACACCGAAGAATCGCAGTCGATGCTCAATCCGAGATGTGCGGCATCCCAGCCAAGCCCGACCCGCACTTTTGTCAGGGTTTCGTTGTTTTCTTTCCGCAGTTCCACCTTTTCGTGCTTCAGCAGATTGACCGGTGTGCTGCCGAGTTTCCGCAGTTCCACATTCGGAGTCGGGAGCACATTCATGCTCTGCACATGCTGTGAAGGCGGAGCCATTCCGTGCATGCGCGGCGGAGCCATATTCTGCATGGGCGGGGGCATCATATTCTGCATTTGCGGCGGCACCATATTCTGCATGGGCGGGGGCATCATATTTTGCATTTGGGGCGGCACCATATTCTGCATCTGCGGCGGAGCCATATTCTGTAGGGGCGGCATCATATTCTGCATTTGCGGCGGTGCCGTATTGGGCATCGGCGGCGGTGCCATATGCTGCGGTTGCGGCGACGGGATCGGCGCAGCCGTATGCATCTGCGGGGGCGGGACATTGATCGCAGCGGGGATTGTCGGGGGCGGCGCAACAGCGGGCTTCCGGATGGATGCCAGCAATGCTTCTGCCGTCGGAATCACGGAATCGAGTGTTTGCGGGGGACATCCCTCAGATTTGGGTGCAGCGTTTGACGGTGAAAGCACAGAATCAAGCACGATCTCGTCTTCCTCGTTATCGTCTATGACCGGAACGGGCGCAGGATCGGCAGCAGGTT
>DMBA01000049.1 GCA_003446315.1 Ruminococcus sp.
GTACCGCTCCGCAAAAGCGGCATGATACTGCCGCAAGCACTACCCATATTCCCGGATTTGTCACACGCAGATAATCCGTAAGCTGTTCAGGAGAGGAAATACGATCGAGCGATTTCTTCCTGAATACCTGTGCTTTTTGCTCTGCCATTTAAATCACCTTTTATAATCAAAAGTAAAGATATTACTTCATGACTTCTGGACACACATCCAGTAGTATTTCATATTATCACTTATGATTATACCATATTAAAGAACAGAAATCAAGAATTTTAAGTATATTAGCTGCAAAAGATACGAAGCCGGAAGAGACTGCGTTTATCTCTCCTGCCGGAATGAAACCGACCATTCCGAAGCAACTGCTCTGTCAGTATAACATACCAGATGCAAAATGGCACAAATAAAGCAATATAATCGGGTTGAAAAAATGAAGCAGGTATGATATAATAGTAAACGTATGCAAATTTGCAAAAAAATGACATGAGGTGCACTATGAATCAAATCAAACTCAAATGTATTTCGGCAGCCGTCGCCTGTGCAATGACCGCAAGCGCACTCTCAGGCAGTCTGCGCGTCATGGATTTTGACCGGCGGGTTCGTGCGGCGGAAGCAGCACCGTTACTCGGCGATGTCAACCGTGACGGAAAGGTCAGCGCGGATGATGCACAGATGGCACTGGAAGCCGCTACGGAGATCATCGTCGGAAACGAACCGGATCTCGACGATGAACAGAAAGTTGCAGCAGATATCGACTATAACCATGACGTCACCCCGATTGACGCGCAGTACATCCTGATGTACTTTCTGCATGAATCTGTTATGGATGATCCGATTTCATGGTATACGCTGACCGGCATCAATCCGCCTGCTCCTGCTTTCGGGGAAAAACTTTCTGCCGACGAAATAAAGGATATGATCAATGCAAAGGATTATTCCATTGCGACAACGGATCAGCCTACTGAAACATCCATGACCGGCGAAATGGTAAAGGTCTTTCAGAATATGACACCAACCGAAGCATATACATATCTTTATAATGGTATGGCGACAGAATTTTATTTCGGTTCCAGAAAAGGCGCAGTCGGTACGTTTGAACAAAACGGCGGCAACGACATCGACCAGGCGAGCCTGCTGATTGCGGTTCTGCGGAATATGGGATATGAAGCAGATTATATTTCCGCAGTGGTTGAGCTGACAGCCGATCAGATGACGGAAATCACATCAACTGAGGATGCAGAAATCGCATACAAGATTTTCCGCGATCAGGCAATCGAAAAGGCAAAGACCGTAGATGCACTTCGGGATGATGCAGGAACGCTGACCGGTGTGGATATTGAACACACATGGGTTACGGCAAAGCTGCCCTCGAAATATGTGAACGGCGATGCATCCGACGAGCTTGTAGAAGTGCAGCTTGATACGAGCTTCAAAAAAGGGTACCGTCTGAAACGAAAGGAATCCACAGAATCGTTGCTCGGCACAGAGAATATGGAACGACTCCAGCAGTATATCGACACCGGCAGCGAAGATGCGCTGACAGAACTTGCAGAAAATCTGAAAGAGTGCTGCGGCGATCTGAAGCTCGATGAATTCTACGATCTGCCGGAACCGGTATCCTTTACGAATATTCCTGCTGCTGAAAACCATATTATCGGTGAAGAACCGCAGATCGGCAGCGAGTATCTGAAGAGCAGAACGGATATGGTTCAGATTTCGATCGGCGGCATTGACATCTTAACGATCACTGCGCCGGCAGCATACGGCAAACAGCTTGTGATTCAGTATGATTTTGACATAAATTTCAATGACATAAAAGAATATTTTCTCGCTGATGCGCCGGAAACGATCTTTGATATCACGGATTTCTATACGCAAATGGGCGTTCGTGTGCAGCCGTATGTCATGCTGAACGGAAAAGCCGTCGCCAGAGGAAATGCTGTGAAAATGGGCGCAGAACAGACGCTCGGCATAACCGTCATTACCGGCGGCGGACAGCAGAAGATGAAAACAACCAATATGCTTTCCGGTTCGATGTATGCAATCACACTGGATATGCAGAATATTTCAAAGGATGAGCTTTACAGAGCAGCGCAGAATTATTCCTTTGACGGCGACGGCAAGAACTTCCGTCAGAGATATAATGCACAGTATATGGGTGCATATCTGACTTTGATCGGCAAGCGCTATATGGCAGAAGCAGACATCCAGAAGTCCAACTATGCAGATATCTATGACATTCATCCGGAGCGGTATCTGAGTGTATGCGTATCATCCTTCGATCTGTGTGTGACGGAAGACAGCATCGGTGAGATGAAAGTTGAAGAATGCGGAACAGTCGGATTGGATGTCAAGAGCGATTCCTATACATCCGTATCACTGAAAGGCAGCGAAGACGATGTTGATCGTTTCCTTCTGAATACCGGCGTATACGGCTCTTATCTGGAAGGCAATGTCGTCAAGGCGGCAACCGGTATCGACAGCGTCTCGACAATGCATCTGTTTGATCAGGCAGTTGAGGAGGGCATTGAAATCATCACGATTTCAAAGGAAAATGAGGATTATCAGAGTCAGCTGGATTTGCTGGCGCAGAATCAAATTCCGGAACTTGCAGTTACTGATATTACGGAAGCAGTGGAAAACGGCGCTGAGGTGTGGATTCCGGTACAGCCCATGAAAGCGGGAGAGTGGAGCGGTTCGCCGTATATCGTGAAAAGTGATTCCGGATACGGATTTATGCTTTCCGATCTGACCAACGGCAGCAAAACCAAGGAATCCGCAACGGATCAGACAGTCAAACAGCTGTTCAGCGGGGACGATGAATTCTTCAAAATGTGGTATGAAATCTCACTATTGGTTTCAATTATTGCGGTAGCGTTTTTAATTGTATCTGCGGCTTCCGGCGCTCTGTTTCTTGAGAGCACGATCATGATTCTTATTAAAGTTATATCTGTAGGAGCAAGTCTCGGTATATCATTAGATGGGTTTACTGAATACAGTCTCGGCCATCAATCCAATCGTGATAACTGGGTGCAAGCCGGAGAAACAATAGGAGATTTACTTGAAAAGCTGTTTATGATTTTCGTATGGTTTTAATACATAAACTGTTTCGTCTGAACATCATCTGAATTGAATGAAAACAGGGCGCTGCTTCTAATCGGCAGCGCCCTGTTTTGTTACGAGAGGTTGCAATTATTCCGCAGATATGATATACTGGAAATGTTTTTTTGATTTGGTGTTACCTTTTATTGTAAAATCCGTTCTTATGAGTAAAGGCGGAAACCAGCCTTCTTTAGAAATACAGAAACAAGTTCGAACAATGCAGTCCAAATTGCGAAAATTGCAGGAAAGTGGACTGCCGCTGTATAAAGGCTATTCAAATAGCGACGGCAAATCCAGAATTTACCCGCACCGACAAGGTAACACACTGGATATGTGGAAAAGACGATACGATGCTTTGGATGGAGGAGGATCTATTATGGATAAATCAACAGTTGAAAACATGATGTATATCTGTGATTATTGATATACCAATTATCTCTT
>DMBA01000240.1 GCA_003446315.1 Ruminococcus sp.
ATATGGCACTCCAGATCCTGCCGCACTTCCTCACCCGTTCCATCAAAAAGACCGGCATTGAACGCGAGGTCGTCATTCTGACGGCTACTTCCGGCGATACCGGCAAGGCTGCGCTCGCAGGCTTCAAGGATGTGCCCGGCACAAAGATCATGGTCTTCTATCCGGAAGACGGTGTCAGCTCCATGCAGAAGCGTCAGATGCAGACACAGGAAGGCAAGAATGTCTGCGTTTGCGCGGTCAAGGGCAACTTCGATGACTGCCAGAACGGTGTCAAGGCGATCTTCACCGATCCCGCCATGCAGGATGCACTTGCAGCAAACGGCATGCAGTTCTCCAGCGCAAACTCCATCAACTGGGGCAGACTCGTTCCGCAGATCGTTTATTACGTTTCTGCTTATGTCACCCTGCTCGAAAAGGGTGTGCTCAAACACGGCGACCGCTTCAATGTCACCGTTCCGACCGGTAATTTCGGCAACATCCTCGCTGCATGGTATGCAAAACAGATGGGCGTGCCGATCCACCACCTCGTCTGTGCTTCCAACATCAACAAGGTGCTGACCGACTTCATCAACACCGGCTGCTATAACCGCAACCGCGATTTCCATGCGACCGTTTCGCCTTCTATGGATATCCTCATCTCCAGCAATCTGGAACGCCTGCTTTATCACATGACCGGCGAGAACGACGAACAGATCCGCGAATGGTTCGGCGCACTCAAATCTGAGGGCGGCTATCAGATCCCGGTGGAACTCAGAAACCGCATTCAGGCAGAATTCTCCGGCAGCTTCTGGGACGATAACCAGACCAAGGCAATGATCGGAAAGGTCTTCTCGGAAAACGGCTACCTCAGCGATACACACACCGCTGTCGGTATCTGTGCTGCACGCGATTATTCCGCTTCCGCTGCAAGCAAATATCCCATGCTGATCGCTTCTACTGCAAATCCCTATAAATTCGGCGCTGCCGTGCTCGAAGCAATCGGCGGAAATGCCGGCGATGCGGATGAATACACGATCCTCGATCTGCTCCAGCAAAAATCCGGCATGCAGATTCCCAAAGCCCTTGCAGAGCTGAAAACAAAGCGCGTCCGCTTTGAAGATGTCACGGAACAGGATCAGATGCCCGCTTATGTCAAAGAGAAACTGGGGATCAAATGAGTCTGTTTGTGATCGGTGATACACACCTCTCTTTCGGTGTGCAGAAACCTATGGACATCTTCGCAGGCTGGGAGAATCACACCGAGCTGCTGCACGATGCATGGTGTGAACATGTGCAGCCGGATGATACGATCGTACTTGCAGGCGATATCTCGTGGGGCATGAGCATGGATGAAGCACTCCCCGATTTCCAATGGCTCAATGCCCTGCCCGGAAAGGAAAAGATCATCGTCAAAGGCAATCACGACTACTGGTGGGTCACCATGAAGAAAATGCAGGCGTTCTTCGCAGAACATCAACTGAATACCCTGCATATTCTCCATAATAACTGCTACCAATATCAGGATTACGGCATCTGCGGCACAAGAGGATGGGTCAACATGGAACCCGATGAGCCTGCAAATGCAAAGGTCAGTGCGCGTGAGGCGCAGCGCCTCGATGTCTCCATTCGGGCTGCCGAACAACAAGGTCTCAAACCGATCGCTTTTCTGCATTATCCCCCCATTTACGGCGCAAGCTGTAATTTTGAGATCCTCGAAGTCCTTTGGAAACATCAGATCTCAGATTGCTGGTATGGTCATGTCCACGGCAAATCTTTGCACAGCCATGCCATCAACGGGGAACGCGACGGCGTACATTACCACTTGATTTCCGGTGATTATGTACGTTTTATTCCACAAAAAATCCTGTAATATGGTAAATAGGAAGAATCAAGCAAAACTGCTGGAAAAAGCGGCTTGTTTGTGTTATAATAAAGTGTATCTGTCAATACACATTAACCGCTGCGCGGTTTTTTTGACGCGAGGAAGCGGGAAATTGAAATTTGGAGGAACAACCGATGAGCTTAGTATCTGATGTCAAAACAGATGTGAACATGAGAGAAGTTACATTCTCCATTTCTGCTGAGGATCTTGAAAAAGCCTGCGAGCGCGTTTATCAGCGTCAGAAGAAGGATATTGCCGTGAAGGGCTTCCGTAAGGGCAAGGTACCGCGCAAGATGGTCGAGAAACTCTACGGCGAAGATGTTTTCTTCGAGGATGCCGTCAACATGATTATTCCCGGCGAACTGGATGCAATCATCCGTGAGAAGGAAATCATCATCATTGACCGTCCGTCCGTTGAGCTGGTCTCCTGCACAAAGGAAGACGGCGCTGTCTGCAAGGCTGTCCTCATTACAAAGCCGGAAGTTACCGTCGGCGAGTATAAGGGCATCCACGCTCCGATGAAGGTGCGTGAGGTCACAGATGACGATGTCAACCAGCAGATCGAAATGCTCCGCCAGCGTCAGGCTCGTGTCGTCGATGTCGATGACCGCGCTGCACAGCTCGGCGATGAAGTAAAAATCAACTTCGAAGGCTTCATTGATGACGAGGCATTCGAAGGCGGCAAGGGCGAGGATTATCCGCTTCGCCTCGGCAGCGGTCAGTTTATCCCCGGCTTCGAGGATCAGATCGTCGGCAAGAACATCGGCGAGAAGTTTGATGTTTCTGTCACCTTCCCGGAAGAATACGGCGATGACCGCTATGCAGGTAAGGCTGCTGTCTTTAAGACCGAGCTGCTCGGCATCACCATGCAGGAGCTGCCGGAAGTCGATGATGAACTCGCAAAGGATATCTCTGAGTTCGATACCATCGACGAGCTGCGTGAGGATATCAAGAAGAACCTCACCCAGACCGCTGAACAGCAGGCACAGACCCGCTTCGAAAATGCAATCTTTGATGCAGTTGTCGATGCAACAGACGCTGTGATTCCGCAGGTTCTGTTCGATCGCCGTATCGACCAGCGCATTCGTGAATTCGAGGGTCAGCTCCAGCAGCAGTACGGTGATCTCAAGCTGAATGAATATCTCCAGCTCACCGGCATGACGCTCGAACAGCTCCGCGATGAATATGAGCCGCAGGCTAAGAAGGAAGTCACACTCCGCCTTGCACTCGAAAAGATCGCTGATCTCGAAGATATTCAGGTCTCCGATGACGAGCTGGAAGAAGCACTTCAGGAATTCGCTGCTTCCATGCAGGCTCCGATCGAGTTCGTAAAGGCTCGCATCCCGGTTGAGGATTACCGCACCGATATGCGCGTCACAAAGGTCGTTGAGCTCATTAAGAACAACGCTGTTGTTGACAATGACATGGCTGAGGCTGAAACTGCTGAGGCTCCGGCTGAGGAAGCTGCTGCTGAAGAAGCACCTGCGGCTGAATAATCTAGGATTGAAAAACGATGACCGGTTTTTGCCCCGCCTGCTTCTGCATACGGGGTGAAAACCGGAAATCTGCTTTATTGCGAATCATTTGATTTGCCCGAAACGCACGCAGATACATGTATTTTGGAAAGGATGCAACACTATGAATAATATGCATATGAGTCTGGTCCCGACTGTTATTGAACAGACAAACCGCGGCGAACGTGCCTATGATATCTATTCCCGTCTGCTCAATGACCGTATCATCATGCTCTCTGAGGATGTCAATGATGTGACTGCCAGCCTCGTCGTTGCGCAGCTTTTGTTCCTCGAAAGTCAGGATCCGGAAAAAGATATTTCCCTTTATATCAACAGCCCCGGCGGTTCCGTGACTGCCGGTATGGCGATCTATGACACCATGCAGTATATCAAATGCGATGTTGCAACCATCTGCATCGGTCTTGCTGCTTCTATGGGCGCACTGCTGCTTTCATCCGGTACAAAAGGCAAGCGTATGGCACTCCCGAACAGCGAAATCATGATCCATCAGCCCCTGATTATGGGCGGCGGTCTCTCCGGTCAGGCAACGGATATCAAGATCCGCACGGATAATCTCCTGCGGACAAAATCCAACCTCAACCGTATCCTCTCTGAGAATACCGGCAAGCCGCTGGAACAGATCGAACGGGATGTTGAACGTGATTACTTCATGACTGCGGATGAAGCAATGCAGTATGGTCTGATCGACAAGGTTGTGACCAAGCGCTGAGCTTCGCTGCATCGCTGAGCATCAAAAGCTATTTGAAGGAGAATTTTCTATGCCTGAAAATAAAATGCGTGTCTGCAATTTCTGCGGAAAATCTGAAAACAGGGTGCAGAGCATGTTCTCCGCAGGTCCCAATAATATCTGCGATGAGTGTGTCAGCTATTGCTATGAACTGCTTTACGGCGATCTTGACCTCAATGCAAAAGCAGGCAGCCATAAGAAGAAAAAAGAAGAAAAACAGATCAATCTGCTCAAGCCCGCTGAGATCAAAAAAGTGCTCGATGAATATGTCATCGGACAAGACCGTGCAAAGATTTCGCTCGCTGTTTCCGTCTATAACCACTATAAGCGCATCCTGAGCCAGGATGACGGTGAGGACGTGGAACTGCAAAAGAGCAATGTGCTCCTGCTCGGCCCGACCGGTGTCGGCAAAACCTATCTTGCACAGACACTCGCCAAAATCCTCGATGTGCCGTTCGCCATTGCGGATGCTACGACCATCACGGAAGCCGGCTATGTCGGCGATGACGTTGAAAATGTGCTGCTGCGTCTGATCCAGGCTGCAAACTTCGATGTCGAAGCAGCAGAACGCGGCATCATCTATATTGATGAAATTGACAAAATCGCAAGAAAATCCGAAAATACGTCCCTGACCCGCGATGTCAGCGGCGAAGGCGTGCAGCAATCCCTGCTCAAGATCATTGAAGGCACTGTCTCCAATGTTCCCCCGCAGGGCGGCAGAAAACACCCGAATCAGGAGTTCATTCACATCAATACCAAGAATATCCTCTTTATCTGCGGCGGTGCGTTTGACGGACTGGAAAAACATATCGTTAGCCGTACACAATCATCCGGTCTTGGATTCGGTGCAAAGGTGCTCTCCAAAACCGAAAAAACCGAGAATATCTTCCGGAAAGTCATCCCGCAGGATCTCGTCAAATACGGCATCGTGCCCGAACTCGTCGGCAGATTGCCGATCATTACCACGCTCGATGAAATGGATGAGGATTCCCTCGTGCGGATCCTTACAGAACCGAAAAATGCATTGATGAAACAGTATGAAAAGCTGTTCCGCTATGATTCCATTTCCCTCGAGATCGAGCAGGAAGCACTCGTCGAGATCGCAAAACGTGCCATTGAGCAGAAAACCGGTGCGCGTGGTCTGCGTTCCATTCTGGAAGGGATCTTTATGCAGACGATGTTCGATGCACCTTCGAATCCTGATGTGAAAAAAGTAGTTGTGACAGCAGATTGCGTGCGAAATCAAACTAGCCCCAAACTGCTCGACGCAGCCGATCAAGAGATCCTCGCTGCTGCATCTGCTTAATGTTTTTCGAATCTCCTGCTGCAATGTCTGCGCGGGAGATTTGTTTTTTCATGGTTTTCCAAAATTTTCATTTATATTTCATAATCAGGCACACTTTTCCGCTTGATTTTTTGCGCAATATCATGTATAATGAATGTACTCCGTATCCCATCGCTTCTTTCGGCTGCGCACGGAAGAAGAAGGTTTTGTGCCGCGCAGGGCAGATTGGAAAGTACAATGCAAGAGAAAGATCGTATCGACAAGATTCAACAGACGGAAACACCGGAGCCTGAAATGATTCCGGTCGTTGCATTGCGCGGACTGGTTGCCTTTCCGCATATGGTGATTGATTTTGAGATCGGCAGACGCGAATCACGCAAGGCTGTCGATGCCGCAATCGCCGCAGACCGGAAAATCTTCCTCATTACGCAGCGTGAACAAAGTGTTCTGGAACCCACAGTCCGCGATCTGTACCGGGTCGGTGTCATCTGTGAGATCCGGCAGGTCATGCGCGGCAGAGACGGCTCCAGAATCCTTGTGGAAGGTCTGACCCGCGCCTCTGCCGTTAAGCTGCTGCCGCCGGATGATGAAACCGGCTATTGGCGTGCTGTTCCCAAAAAACTCCCCATCTATAAAAAAGAGCAGATTGATTCGATCGAGTTGCAGGCAATGATGAATGTCCTCAAAGAGGCATATGCAAAATATTGCCGCCTGACACATCGAATCCCGCGGGATTTCACCGAGATGGTGCTCGAAGAAGAACAGGCTCCCCAGCTTTTTGAGGCAATCTGGTCTAACATCGACCTCAATTACCGCGACCGGCAGACTTTGCTGGAAGAAAATCATCTGCTGAACAGACTCAGTGTCATGTATGCTGCGATGATTTCGGAAAATGAAATCCTCGAGCTTGAGGAAGTCATTCAGAATACGACGCAGATGCATCTCGAACAGTCACAGCGGGAATACTATCTGCGGGAACAATTGCGCATCATCTCTGAAGAGCTTGGCGAAACGGATCAGGCAGAACCCCAGCAGTTCCTCGAACAAATCGAAAAGCTCGATGCCTCTGAGGAAGTGAAGGCGAAGCTGCGCAAAGAAGCCGGTCAGCTCTCCAAAATGCCCCCTTCCTCACAGGAAGCATATGTCATCCAGAATTATCTCGAAACTGCATTGTCACTCCCCTGGGGCACCTATACCAAAGAAAAAATCAATATCCAGAAGGCTGCCAGTCTGCTGGATAAAGAACATTATGGACTCAAGCGCGTCAAAGAGCGCGTGCTCGAAGCAATGAGCGTCCATGCGATCCAGCCGAATCTCACCGGTCAGATCATCTGCCTCGTCGGCCCGCCCGGTGTCGGTAAAACATCCATTGCACAGTCTGTTGCAAAGGCACTCGGCAGAAACTACGTCCGGGTGTCCCTCGGCGGCATCAGAGATGAAGCCGAGATCCGCGGTCACCGCAAAACGTATGTCGCTGCCATGCCCGGCAGAATCATTGAGGCGATGCGGCAGGCGAAAAGTATGAATCCGCTGATCCTGCTCGATGAGATCGACAAGCTCTCCGGCGACTTTAAGGGCGATCCCGCTGCCGCTTTGCTCGAAGTACTCGACAGTGCACAGAATCATGCATTCCGCGACCACTTCCTCGAAGTGCCGTTTGATCTCTCGCAGGTCATGTTCCTCACAACTGCCAATAATGCGGACGGCATTCCGGCTCCCCTGTTTGACCGCATGGATGTCATTGAAGTCAATTCCTATACCCGGGAAGAAAAGTTCCACATCGCTAAAGAACACCTCATCAAAAAGCAGATCAAGGCAAACGGTCTGAAAACGACCCAGATTCGCTTTACAGATGCTGCCATCTATGACCTGATCGACTTCTACACAAAGGAAGCCGGTGTCCGTACACTCGAACGCAATATCGCTTCTTTGTGCAGAAAATGCGCGAAAATGCTTCTGACTTCTGATGTCAAAAAGGTACA
Source organism: Ruminococcus sp. (assembly GCA_003446315.1). GTDB lineage: Bacteria > Bacillota > Clostridia > Oscillospirales > Ruminococcaceae > Firm-04. The sequence continues at coordinate 7,391 of DMBA01000240.1, forward strand.
GTATACACCGGAAACCATCGAGAAAGCACTCGGCCCGCATAAGTTTACGGAAGATTTCTATTCCAAAAACGATGCGGTCGGTCTGGTCAACGGGCTTGCCTGGACAAGCGTCGGCGGTGTGCTCATGCCGCTGGAAGTCCTCACAATGGACGGCAAAGGCGATATCCAGCTCACCGGCTCGCTCGGCGATGTCATGAAGGAAAGCGCTATGCTCGCTGTTTCCTATACGCGCTCTGTTGCGAAAAAATATGACATCAATCCGGAGTTGTTCAAATCAAAGGATATTCATATTCATGCGCCCGAAGGTGCTGTGCCGAAGGACGGCCCCAGCGCCGGCGTGACCATGCTGACTGCGCTGATCTCCGCTTTGAGCCGTATTCCTGTGCGGCACGATATTGCAATGACCGGCGAGATCACCCTGCACGGCAAAGTGCTGCCCATCGGCGGACTTGTCGAAAAGTCCATGGCTGCTTATAAAAACGGTATTCGCACGGTGCTGATCCCTGCCGGAAATGTCGCTGATCTCGCTGAATTGGACGAAACTGTCCGGAATGCGATCCATTTTATCCCTTGCGAAACTGTGGAAACCGTTCTGGATACTGCGTTGATCCCGCCGCATTATGATACCAAGCTGGAGCCGCTGCTGGAACAGGAAGATACAAAAATGCTGATTCCGCCGCTGCCGCAGCCGAAGAATCGCCGCAGCTCCGTCAAGGCGTGAACAGAAACGGAGTGTGCAAATGAATTGGAATCTCGCTGAATTTACTGCCGCTTATGGTACTGCAAGCCAATTGCCAAAGTGTCAGTCACCCGAAATTGCCTTTGCAGGACGCTCCAACGTCGGCAAATCAACCCTTATCAATAAACTTTTTCAGCGGAAAAATCTCGCCAGAGTCAGCTCTGTGCCCGGTAAAACCGCAACCATCAATTTTTATCAGTGCCAGGATGTCACGTTTGCCGATCTGCCCGGATATGGCTATGCAAAGCGCTCCCGTTCCGAGCTGAAACGCTGGCAGGATCTCATCAACGGCTATTTGCAGGATGAACGCGATATCCGCGCCGTGCTGCTGCTCATTGATATGCGCCATCCGCCGACCAAAAACGATCTGCAAATGGTCGATTTCCTCATTGACACGGAAATGCCCTTCGCAATCGTGCTCACAAAAGCCGATAAACTCAATAAAACGGAACGCGCTGCCCGTCTTGCCGCTTTGCCGGATGAGCTGCCGCAGTTTGAGGATCTCAGCGTCACGGTCTTCTCGTCTGTCACAGGAGAAGGCGTGGATGCGCTGCGTTCCCTGATCGAGGAGATCACTGTGCCCGTTTCGGAAGAATAATGAAAGCCCCCGGTATCATGCGGGTGCCAATTGAGTTTTTGCCCCGAAGCGTTTCAATACGCTTCGGGGCATTGTTTTTTATAC
>DMBA01000199.1:0-3064 GCA_003446315.1 Ruminococcus sp.
TAGAAGTGATGAATTCTATTGGACATTTGATTATGCGACGATGTCCTATATTTGAAATTTGAAAGAAGGTGTTTTATATGAAAAAGCGTTTCCTGAGAGTATCCGCTGCTTTCAGCACCGTTCTTTTCCTGCTCCAATCATCTTCGATTGCCGTTCATGCGCAATGGGTCGGGCCGATCGGTGTACCATCTGAACAAACACGAGTGCTGGTTCAGGCACATCTGTCACACGAGATTCTGGAAACAGAGGACGGACAATTCCGGTATCAGGTAGAACGCGATCCGCATTTAAGTGCAATGGTTTTAGAATATATCGGCGACAGCGGAGATGTTGTGTTCCATGATTATACAGGGATTATCCGGACGACCACCTCAAAGGTTGATTGCTCCGGCAGAGATGACATTACCTCTGTTACATATAAAGGCGGATATCATTTTGGAGTTTATGAGGATAATTTTCAGAACTGCAAGAATCTGGAATCCCTCACGATTGATCCGACCATGACAGATACACTTTTGGAACTCTATTTCCCGGCAGAGGTATATCCGGAAGATCGGGCACTGTGGTATACAAATTGGAGTATGTCGCATCTTGGCTTGCCGGGCAGCTTTTCGGGCTGTACAGCGCTGAAAAATATCACATTCGGATATTCTTATAAAGCGTTCCGCCTTTCAGTCGGCAAGAGCGTATTTGAGGGCTGCACCGCGCTGGAGCATCTGGAAACAAACGGATGTATAGGGTTTGCCGAAGATGCTTTTGTGAATTGCACGGCGCTGAAAGAGGTCGTTTTTACCGAACGGATCAAGTGGATCGAGGATCATGCTTTTGGCTATCAGAAAGATAAGCGCGGAAATTATACCCGTTATGACGGGCTGACCTTCTACGGCGTTCCGGGCACTGTGGCAGAAACTTATGCGCTTGAAAACGATATCCCGTTTGTGTGCATCAACAGCGTCGGCGATCTGGATGATTCCGGCGACATGGACATTGCTGATGTTGTTTTGCTCTCGCGCTTCCTCGCAGAAGATGCGGATGCTGTCATTACTGAGAAAGGCATGCCGCAGACTGATATCAACAGAGATGGGATCACCGATGCAAATGATATCATCATGATGCTGCGGATTCTGACAGATGTTCGATAAAAAACTGCTTCTGACCGGCTGAAATATTATCTAATCCGCCGGAACTTTCTGAAAGGATTGTGAAAAACTTGACAAACCCGCGGAAGCTGTGCTATAATATCCGCATAAAATGCCGGTGCAGGAGTATTCCTGCGTGAGATCGGCGGAAAGGGTTGTTTCCTATGTTCTGTGCACTGTCGCTCGTCCTTCGACTTACGGTCTTGGCTTCGAACCAAAGGCCTGCTTCGTTGTGCGCGAGCGTTTTCTGAAAGATTATAACGGGAAACACGTTTTATATGCAGTCAACGGTGTGAGGTCTTTGGGCTTCACGCCGTTTTTTTGCATGAGAATTCTGGAGGTACATATGAAAATCTGTTTTTCCACACTGGGCTGCCCCGACTTCGAATGGACAGACGTATATTCTATGGCAAAAGATATTGGTTTTGACGGAATTGAACTGCGCTGCTACGGTCTCCCTGCCGATCCCTATCGCAGCAAACCCTTTACCGGCGCACAGCTCCCGAAAACCGTCGCAAAGCTCAAGTCGCTCAAGCTGGAAATCCCCTGCGTCAGCTCCAACTGCTGCCTGAATGAAAAGGAAAATGAGGAGCAGAACCGCAAAGAATTGCTCGCATGCATGGAGCTTGCACAGTCCCTCGGTGCACCGTATATCCGTGTGCTGGGCGACCGCTATTCTGAGGTGACCGGCGCTGTGGATGATGCATATGTCGCTTCCGTTCTCAAGTCTCTCATTCCTGATGCAGAAGCACATGATGTCACTTTGCTGGTGGAAACAAACGGCGTTTTCAGCGATACCAAACGACTCAAAAAACTGCTCGACAGCATCGGCAGCATTCGTGTTGCTGCTCTCTGGGATATGCACCATCCTTATCGCTACGGCGGTGAAAAGCCTGAGGAGACTGTTGCTAATCTCGGCAATGAGATCAAATATGTCCAGACAAAGGACAGCTCTTTCAAAAACGGCGTGCTCCGCTATGAGCTGATGGGCAAGGGCGATCTGCCGCTGGATGACATGATGGCTGCCCTCGAAAGCATCAATTATACCGGCTATGTCTCGCTGGAATGGGTCAAGCGCTGGATGCCGGAGCTCTCTGATGCCGGCATCGTGTTCCCGCAGTTCGCTGACTTTATGGCGAAGTATCATACCAGATATAAGCATGACCTGCAAGTCAGCAGACGCGGAAAAGGCTTTTATCCGTGGCCGAAAGAACGCCTCATCAACTATACATTCCCCGATGTCCTCGACCGCATCTGCGAACAGTTCCCGAATCAGTATGCGTTCCGGTATACCGAGCTGGATTATACCAGAACTTATCCGCAGTTCCGCGATGATGTCGATACCTTTGCGCGTGCGCTGATCGCTCTGGGTGTCGGTGCGGGCGATAAGGTCGCAATCTGGGCAACCAATGTGCCGGCATGGTATATCACGTTCTGGGCAACAACCAAGATCGGCGCGATCCTTGTGACGGTCAACACCGGTAACAAGATCCACGAAACGGAGTATCTGCTGAAACAGTCCGATACGCATACACTCGTCATGATCGACGCATATAAGGGCACGGATTACAATGCGATCATCCGCGAGCTGATTCCGGAGCTGGCTGATTCTGAGCCGGGTAAACTGGAATCTGCAAAGTTCCCGTTCCTGAAAAATATCATCACGATCGAAAGCAAGCAGCCGGGCTGCTTCACATGGGATGAAGCAGTGGCAAAGCATACCGAAGTGCCGCTGACAGAGGTGGAGCGCCGCCGCAGAGCCATCAAAAAAGACGACGTTGCCAATATGCAGTATACATCCGGCACGACCGGCTTCCCCAAGGGCGTTATGCTCACACATTATAATGTCATCAATAACGGCAAGGCGATCGGCGACTGCATGGATCTTTCTTCCGAAGACCGCATGATGATTCAGGTGCCGATGT
>DMBA01000199.1:3125-10283 GCA_003446315.1 Ruminococcus sp.
GTTCCACTGCTTCGGCATGGTGCTCGCTATGACCGCTTCTGTGACGCATGCCGTCACAATGTCCCCGATCACTGCCTTCTCACCGCGCAAGGGTCTGCACTGCATCAATCAGGAGAAGATCACCTGCTTCCACGGCGTTCCGACCATGTTCATCGCAATGCTCGGTCATGAAAACTTCGCTTCCACTGATTTCTCTCATATGCGCACCGGCATTATGGCAGGTTCTCCCTGCCCGATCAAGACCATGCAGGAAGTCATTGAGAAGATGCATATGCCGGAAATCTGCATCACTTACGGTCAGACAGAGGCTTCTCCGGCAACAACCATGTCCAAGACGACGGATTCCATTGAAGACCGCGTAAATACCGTCGGCGGCCCGATCTTCGGCGTAGAGTGCAAGATCGTTGATCCGGAAACCGGCGAGGAAGTGCCGGACGGCGTGGACGGCGAATTCTGTGCACGCGGCTATAACATCATGAAGGGTTATTATAAGATGCCCGAAGCAACTGCTGCTGTCATCGACGAGGACGGCTGGCTGCATTCCGGTGACCTCGCACGCAGACTGCCGGAAAACGGCTATTTCAAGATCACCGGCAGAATCAAGGATATGATTATCCGCGGCGGCGAAAACCTCTATCCGAAGGAGATCGAGGACTTCCTCTATACCCATCCGGATGTCCGCGATGTACAGGTCATCGGTGTGCCGGATAAGCAGTACGGCGAAGAAGCAATGGCATGCGTCATCCGCAATGACGGCGCAACCTGCACAGAGGATGATCTGAAAGAATTTGTGCGCTCGCATATGGATAAAACAAAGGTGCCGCGCTATGTACGCTTTGTCGATTCTTTCCCGATGAATGCTGCGGGTAAGATCCTCAAATATAAAATGCGTGAAGAAGCCGTTGATTATCTCAATCTGCATGAAGCAAACAGCATCGTAACGGCATAAGCATTGCAGGATTCCAATATGACACAGCACATCTGATGTTCCGGATGTGCTGTGCTTTTTTTATCGGAGATTTCACCCGCGATCCGGACAGAATCGCTTTACAAAAGGCGCAAGTTGTGGTATAATAAAAGGAATGATTTGAACAGCAGGAAGGACTGATAACTATGCAGGGAGTCCGGAAGCGGACATGGGCGGAGATCAATCTGGATCATGCCGCATGGAATTTTCAGCAGATCCGGCAGGCAGTGCGTTCTGATGCAAAGGTCTGCTGTGTGATTAAGGCAAATGCATACGGACACAATGCAGTGCGGCTGGCACAGCTTTATGAATCACTCGGCGCAGATTTTCTTGCGGTATCCAATCCGGAAGAAGCGCTAGGTCTGCGGCAGGGACAGATCACACTCCCGATCCTCATTCTCGGATATACACCGCCGGAATGTGCCGGTATTCTGGCACGGCAGAACATTTCACAGTGCGTTTATTCCCTCAATTACGGCAAAGCGCTCTCAGAAGCAGCCACGGCAGAAGGCGTGCAGGTGAAGATGCATCTGAAAATTGACAGCGGCATGGGCAGGATCGGGTTCCAGCACCGGAACGGACACAGCGAATTGCAGGAAGCACTCGAAACCTGCCGTCTGCCGGGACTCATCACCGAAGGCATCTTTACGCATTTTGCCGTTGCCGATGACGGGGAAGCCGGCGAAGCATTCACCAGTGAACAATACAAAAACTTCATTGACGCGATCGACAGACTGGGCGCTTACGGCATTTCGTTTTCGCTGCGTCACTGCGCAAACAGTGCCGCGATCTTCGATAAACCGACCGCAGAGGAATGCCCGGATGTCCATTTGGATATGGTGCGGGCAGGCGTTGTGCTTTATGGGCTTGCACCGTCCGGTCAGACACGGAATCTGCCGGAGCTGAAGCCGGTCATGACGCTCAAAAGCATTGTTTCGCATATCAAAACCATTCAGCCCGGTGATACGGTCAGCTACGGCAGAACCTATACCGCAAAAACGCCGCGTGTGGTCGCAACTGTCCCGATCGGTTATGCCGACGGCTTCTGGCGTGCCAATTCCGGCTGCTGCAATATGCTTGTGAACGGTCAGCTTTGTCCGCTGATCGGCAGAGTCTGCATGGATCAGCTTATGCTTGATATCACCGATGCAGACGGCATTCAGGTCGGGGATATTGTGACTGTTTTCGGCGATCCGGAAGGAAAATGCTCTGCGGATCTGATCGCTGAACATACCGGCACGATCAATTATGAAGTGGTCTGTGCGGTCGGTGAACGTGTTCCGCGTTTCTTCCTGCAAAACGGTCTGCCGGTGGATGTCTCGGACAATATCTGGAAATGGTAAGCATTCTGATTCGTATAATCGCATCAAACGATACAGCAAACAGGAGTGAAAGAAATGTCCAATTCCAAAATCAGACACTGGATCTATTGCGCGATCGGCTTTTTGATCCTGTGCAGCATCGGCTGGTTTTTGCTGCTGCGGGAAAGCGCTTATTCTGATCTGACAGCAGCCGATCTGTTCAGAGAACATCAGCAGGCTTATGCAACAACGGCTGCTTATCTTGCAGAAAAAGAAATTTATGCAAAAATTGAAGGGATCCCGACCATTGACAATCGTTACGGCATTCTTCCGGAAGATTCGGATGCATACCGCAATTTCAACGATGCGCTGACAGAATTGTTCCGGTCTGCGATAGCGGAAGCAGAAAGCACAGCGGATGTGATCTACTATCGGCTTCCCAAAAGCGGCGGCTTCCTCAATCAGAATTATCTGGTGTTCGCATATGGCGATGCGCCGCCGATTTATGCAGATGCACCGCGTACTGCGCTTTCTGCGGACGGCTGGTATTATTATCTTGGAAAGGAATAAGCTGAGCATGGTTCACATCGGAAACGATTGGGATGAACTGCTGAAAGATGAGTTCGCAAGCGAAAGCTATCAGCGGCTGCGGCAGTTTTTGATCCGGGAATACCGCACAAAGCAGATCTATCCCGATATGTATGATATTTTCAATGCGCTCAAATATACGCCCTATGCCGCAGTTCGCTGCGTCATTCTGGGGCAGGATCCGTATCACGGGGAAGGGCAGGCGCATGGTCTGAGCTTTTCCGTGCGGGAGGGCATTCAGCCGCCGCCCTCTCTGGTCAATATTTTCAAGGAGATCTATGCAGATACGGGCATTGATAACAGCGGCTGCGGCGGTGATCTGACGGCGTGGGCAAAGCAGGGGGTTCTGCTGCTCAATGCCGCTTTGACGGTGCGTGCAGGTCAGGCGAATTCGCATCACGGCATGGGCTGGGAGCAGCTCACGGATGCGATCATCCGCAAACTGAATGAACGTCAGCAGCCGATGGTGTTTTTGCTCTGGGGCCGCAATGCGCGTGAAAAAGCAGCGCTGATTACCAATCCGCAGCATCTCATTTTACAGTGCCCGCATCCAAGCCCGCTTTCTGCTTATCACGGATTTTTCGGCTGCCGGCATTTTTCAAAGACAAATGCTTTTTTGCAGCAGAACGGCATGCAGCCCATCGACTGGCATGTACGCCCGGGGAATTGACATTGTATTTGTTATCAAACGAATCTCCAGAATCAGAGGTGTATTATGAAAGCAATTTCGCTTTTTGAAAAAAAACCGGTGTTATCCTTTGAGGTGTTTCCGCCGAAACCGGATGTGCCGATCGAAAGCATTTACCGGACACTGGATGCATTGAAGGAACTGCATCCCGATTTCATCAGCGTCACTTACGGTGCAGGCGGCTCTGTCCCGGGCGCATCTACGGCGGAAATCTGTGAAACGATCCAGAATCGGCACGGGATCCCGTCCATAGCACATTTGCCGTGCATCAATGAAACAAAAGAATCCGTTCTGGAAAAGCTCAGAATCTTTCAGGAAAAAGGCATCGAAAATATACTGGCGCTCCGCGGCGACCGGAATCCGCATGCGGCACCGAAAGACGATTTTCGGTATGCAGTTGATCTGATCTCGTTTATCCGGGCGCACGGCGATTTTGATATTGCAGCGGCATGTTATCCGGAAGGACATCCGGAAGCTGCGGATCTGGAAACGGATCTGGCACATTTGAAGGAGAAAGTCGATGCAGGTGCATCCCATCTGATCTCGCAGCTTTTCTTTTATAATCCGGATTTTTATGCATTTCGGGAAAAACTCGTGCAAAAGGGGATTCATGTGCCTGCGGAAGCCGGTATCATGCCGGTGACTTCCAAAAAATCCATTGAGCGCATGGTGTCGCTGTGCGGCGCAAGTATTCCGAAGCGTCTTGCCAAACTGATGGCGCGGTATGCCGATGATCCGGCTTCCCTGAAAGCGGCGGGTCTGGAATATGCCATTATGCAAATAACGGATCTGCTCGAAAACGGTGCGGACGGCATTCATATTTATACCATGAATAATCCCGATGTTGCCCGTTATATCATGGAACAGATCGCAGAGGATATCCCGCGATGAATCCCGCTGATCTGGATCGGGATGAGATTCTGATGTATCTCCGCACGCCGGCACTCGATGAAAATTTGTCTGCAATGCTCGATGCCTGTATCAAGGAGCTTTGCAGCGTCATCCAGCCGCGCACGATCTATCGTGTGCTGCCGGTTGCACATACCGATGCAGGCGTGACGCTTGGCGGGCTGCCGCTGCTGGGGAAGGATATAGCCAAACATCTGACCGGCTGCAAGGAAGCGGTCTTGCTGGCTGCGACCCTTTCTGCACCGACGGATGCACTGATCCGCCGTGCGGAAGTGCGCGATATGACAAAAGCATTGATGTTCGATGCGATCGCAGGTGCGGCGATCGAGAAGGTTTGCGATGCATTGGAAGCAGAACTGAAAGCAAAATATCCGTATCCGTATTATACGGCGCGGTTCAGTGCAGGATACGGCGATTTTCCGATCACACAGCAGGGCGATCTGCTTGGCATGCTCGATGCAATGCGGAAGATCGGTTTGACCGTGACACCGCATCATACGCTGCTGCCGATGAAATCTGTAACGGCTGTCATGGGCATGTCTCATGCACCGGTACAGGATGCACGGAGATTCTGCTGCGGGAATTCCTGCGAAGAATGTCCGTATCATGATGACTGTTCCATGCGGACAGCATAATAAAAATCCGGAGGGAAAACATGAAGAAGCAGCAAAAAGGCAAATGGAAGCCGGATCAGTTATGTATGCGGCTGACAGAGCTTTGTTATTATGACACCGAAGCAGCGGCAGAACAATATTTTTCACAGTATCTGCATGATGCCGGTCTTTGCAGTATGCTGCTGAATATTCTGACGGATCGCCGTTATGAAGGATCCGATGCGCAGATGGGCGCTGCACGGATCACCGCAATGATGCAGCCGAGTGTGCTGCGCGGTTATAAAGAGGTGCTGGCAGCTTTGCAGCAGGATCCGGTTGCGTGGAAGCATCCGTTTCCGGATGGGATTCCGGCATGGATGAATGAGGATTAAACGGAGGGTGCTATGGATTTTCGGACGCTGTTATATAATGAATTTGTGTTTCTGGACGGCGGTATGGGCACGATGCTGCACCTTGCGCCGGGAGAATTGCCGGAGCGCCTGAATCTGACGGAGCCGGCGCGTGTAGCCGCAGTCCATCGGGCATATGCAGAAGCCGGTTCTCAGATCGTTTATGCGAATACATTCGGTGCCAATCCGCTGAAACTGGCACGCACCGGCGTGGACGCTGCCGAAAGCATCACCGCAGCGATCCGGCTTGCAAAAGATGCCGTCGGGGAAGGCATTTGTGTGGCGCTGGATATCGGCCCGACCGGACAGCTTTTGCCCCCTGCCGGCTCGATGACATTTGAAGCGGCATATGATTCCTTCCGGACGATGTGCGAAGCGGGTGCGGCTGCGGGTGCAGATCTGATCGTCATTGAAACGATGAGCGACTTGCTGGAAACAAAAGCAGCATTGCTCGCAGCAAAGGAAAGCACCGATCTGCCGGTGCTCGTGACCATGACTTTTACCGAGAACGGGCGTACCTTTACCGGATGTCCGATCTCCGCAGCCGCAATGACGCTGGAAGGGCTGGGTGCAGAAGCAATCGGCATCAATTGTTCGCTCGGCCCGCGTGAGATCCTGCCCATGATGCAGGAAATGGCGAAATGGACACGGCTGCCGCTGATCGCAAAAGCAAATGCCGGTTTGCCGGATCCGGTCACAGGAGAATACTTCCTGACACCGGAAGATTTTGCCGATTTTATGCCTGCTTATGCCGATTGCGGTGTGCAGTTTTTCGGCGGATGCTGCGGCACAACGCCTGATTTTATCAGGGCGATCCGGAAAAAACTGAATGCTTTGCGCCGCGGCAGACGGCATACACAAAAGCCGGCGGCGATATGTTCCGGCACGCGCACGGTTCTGCTGGATATGCCGCGCGTGATCGGAGAGCGCATCAATCCAACCGGTAAAAAACGGATGAAACAGGCGCTTTTGGATCAGGATTTTGATTATCTGCGCGGCGAAGCGATCTCGCAGACAGAAGCAGGTGCGGATATTCTGGATGTCAATGTGGGTACACCGGGCATTGATGAAGCAGCAGTGCTGCCGCAGGCAGTGCAGGCGATTCAGGAAGTGACCGATCTGCCTTTGCAGCTTGATTCTTCGGATCCTGCTGCGCTGGAAGCGGCTTTGCGGATCTATCCGGGTAAACCGATCGTGAACTCTGTCAACGGAAAGGCGGAGTCGCTGAATACCATCCTGCCGCTTGTGAAGCATTACGGCGCGGCGATCGTCGGTCTGACGCTCGATGAAAACGGCATCCCGTCATCATCTGCGGAGCGTTTTGCGATCGGCAAGCGGATTCTGGAGCAGGCACAGGCGATCGGCATTCCGAAAGAAGATGTCTTTCTCGATTGCCTGACGCTGACTGCATCCACCGGCCCAAACGGCCCCTCGGAGACTTTGACTGCTGTCCGGCGCGTCCGGCAGGAACTGGGTCTGCAAACGGTTCTGGGTGTATCGAATATCAGCTTCGGTCTGCCGAACAGACCGTTGATCAACCGGAATTTCCTGAATATGGCGCTGACAAACGGTCTGACGCTCCCGATCATGAATCCGATGGCGGAAGGCATGATGGATACCGTGCGAGCATACCGGATGCTGGCTGGTTTTGACGAGAATTGTGCCGATTTTATTGCTGCATATCAGGATGTCGGTGCACCGA
>DMBA01000248.1:0-722 GCA_003446315.1 Ruminococcus sp.
CGTGGGGGATCGTAGTGCCCTTCAGGGAAATCTGCTTCAGGTTCTTCCGGGCATCGTCCATACCCTTGCGGATGGCATCCGGAACCTCGGCAGCCTTGCCGAGACCGAAGCCGACGATACCGTTGCCGTCGCCGACGACGACCAGAGCGGTGAACTTGAAGATACGGCCGCCCTTAACGGTCTTGCTGACACGGTTAATGGAGACAACGCGCTCCATCAGCTCCATGTTTGTTGCATCAATCAGTGCCAATCAAAGTCCCTCCTTTATCAGAACTGGAGCCCGTTCTCGCGGGCGCCGTCTGCAAGCTCCTGAATTCTTCCGTGATAGAGATAGCCTCCGCGGTCAAAAACAACCGTGGTGATGCCCTTGTCAGCAGCCTTCTTAGCGATTGCTGCGCCGACAAGACGAGCGCCTTCCTTATTGCTGCCCTTTCCGGAGAAATCCTTCTCCTGGCTGGAAGCAGCAGCAAGCGTCACGCCTGCAACATCATCAATGAGCTGTGCGTAGATATGCTTAGCAGAGCGATAAACGCTCAGTCTCGGACGCTGGGCAGTGCCGGAGATCTTTGCACGAACTCTGCGGTGTCTCTTGAGACGGGCTTTGTTGCTGTCAATTTTCTTTACCATAGCAATGCACCTTTCTCCTTACTTCTTGCCCTTACCGGCCTTACCTTCCTTGCGGATGATGTGCTCGCCGTCGTAGCGGATGCCCTTGCCCTTAT
>DMBA01000248.1:788-3845 GCA_003446315.1 Ruminococcus sp.
GCTCCGGCGGACGCTTCTCGCGGACTTCCGCAGCAAACTGACCGACCTTCTGCTTATCATAGCCGTTGATAACGATCGTGTTTGCGTTCGGCACATCAATGGTAATGCCCTCGATCTCAGGCATAACAACGTCGTGCGAATATCCGAGGTTCATAACGAGCTTCTTGCCGTCCTTCTTGGCACGATAACCAACGCCTTCGATGACGAGGGTCTTGCTGAAGCCGGTATTCACGCCGGAAATCATGTTTGCGATGAGTGTTCTGGTGAGGCCGTGCAGAGCGCGGCTCTCTTTATTATCGTTCGGGCGTGCAACTGTGACATTGCCGTCCTCAACCTTTACCTGCATAGCAGCATTTGCGCGATACGAATTCTCGCCCTTCGGTCCCTTCACAGTGACCAGATTGGTATCGTCAACCGTAACGGTGACACCGGCAGGAATCGCAATCGGCAGTCTTCCGATTCTGGACATAATGCGTTTCCTCCTTTATTACCAAACGTATGCGAGCACTTCGCCGCCGACATTGAGCTCTCTTGCCTTCTTGTCGGTCATGATGCCCTTCGAAGTCGAAACGATAACGATACCGAGACCCTTGCGAACCTTCGGCATATCTGCGCAGGAGCTGTAAATTCTCAGACCCGGCTTAGAGATGCGGCGAAGACCGCTGATTACGGGGGTTCTGTTCTCGTCATACTTCAGGGTGATGCGAATGATGCCCTGCTTACCATCGTCGATGACCTGGAAGCTCTTTACATAGCCTTCATCGGTCAGAATCTGAGTGATTGCCTTCTTTACGTTGGAAGCAGGAACGTCAACGGTTGCGTGCTTAGCGGTAGCAGCGTTGCGGATTCTGGTCAGCAGATCCGCAATGGTATCGGAAATTTGCATACCAAATGACCTCCTTTTCTATCGTCCGGTTTACCAGCTAGCCTTCTTGACACCGGGGATCTGACCGTCGTGTGCAAGCTCTCTAAAGCAAATTCGGCAAATACCGAACTTTCTGAGATAGGCATGGGGTCTGCCGCAGATTTTGCATCTGTTGTAAGCGCGCGTCGAGTACTTGGGTGCTCTCTGCTGCTTCAGAATCATAGATTTCTTTGCCATTTTGCCCTCCTAGCTCACTTTGCGAACGGAGCACCGAGCAGCGTCAGCAGCTCTTTGGCTTCCTCGTCGGTGTTCGCAGTGGTAATGAAGTTGATATCCATACCGCGAACCTTGTCGATCTTATCATACTCAATTTCAGGGAAAATGAGCTGTTCCTTGATACCGGTAGAGTAGTTGCCCTTACCGTCGAAGGAATTTCCGTTGATACCGCGGAAGTCACGGACACGCGGGAAAGCAACATTAAAGAGCTTATCCACGAAATCCCACATCTTCTCGCCGCGCAGTGTAACCTTCACACCGATCGGCATACCTTCACGGAGTTTGAAGTTTGCAACGGATTTCTTAGCGCGGCAGACAACCGGACGCTGACCGGTGATCAGGGAAAGATCGCCCATGATTGCGTCAATTGCCTTTGCGTTATCTTTTGCCTCACCTGCGCCGACGTTGACAACGACCTTGTCAAGGCGCGGGATCTGCATGATATTCTTGTAACCGAATTTGCTCATCAGCGCCGGAGCGACGGTGCTGACATAATAATCTTTCAGTCTAGCCATCATCGTTCTCCTTTACTTACTCAAAAGATGCGCCGCACTTCTTGCAAACGCGGAGCTTAACCTTCTTGTCGCCCTTCTCCTCGAAGGTGTGGCCCACTCTGGTGGGTTTGCCGCACTTCGGGCAGATGAGCTGGACTTTGCAGGCATAGATCGGGGATTCAGCCTTGACGATACCGCCGGACTGACCGACTCTTGTGGGCTTCACATGCTTTGTAATCATGTTGATGCCTTCGACAATGACTTTACCCTCTTTCGGGCTGACCTCAAGCACCTTGCCGGTCTTGAAGGTCTTCTTTTCGATGTCGGTGTACTTATCAACGGGGTCACCGACCAGCAGGCGAACGGTGTCGCCCTTCTTTACGTGAACGTTACTCATCGGGCACCTCCGAATCAAAGAACTTCCGGTGCGAGGGAGAGGATCTTGACATAGTCATGCTCTCTCAGCTCTCTTGCAACCGGTCCAAAAATACGGGTCCCACGAGGGGTCTTGTCTTCTTTGATGATGACAGCAGCGTTCTCATCGAAGCGAATGTAGGTTCCGTCATCTCTGCGGAGACCCTTCGCGGAACGAACGATGACAGCCTTTACAACGTCACCTTTCTTCACAACGCCGCCGGGTGTTGCTTTCTTAACGGATGCGACAACCACATCACCGATATTGGCATACCGTCTGCGGGTACCGCCGAGCACGCGAATGCACATGAGTTCCTTCGCGCCGGTGTTGTCTGCAACCTTTAAGTAAGACTGCATTTGAATCACAGCAGGTTCCTCCTATCTGTACGTTACGCTGCTCCTCACGGATTTTGCCGTCAGGATTTGCAGCGACAGCTATTAGTTTTGAAGCGGAATTATTTCGCCTTTTCGATGATTTCGACCACGCGCCATCTCTTATCCTTGGAAAGCGGACGGGTCTCCATCACGAGGACGCGGTCACCGACTCTGCACTCGTTCTGCTCATCGTGCGCCTTGAGCTTCACGGTGCGCTTGACGATCTTCTTATACAGCGGATGCTGAACGTTATCTGCGATTGCAACAACCACAGTCTTATCCATCTTATCGCTGACAACCTTACCGGTACGGGTCTTTCTGAGGTTTCTTTCGACTGTCTCACTCATGACTTAGTCCTCCTTCCTCATGCGTTTGCCGCAGTCTGGGCGGCACGCATGCAAGTTTTAACACGGGCGATGTCCTTCTTCACTGCCTTGAGTCTGGCAGTGTTTTCAAGCTGATTCGCAGCGAGCTGAAAGCGAAGATTAAAGAGTTCCTCTTTCAGGGTCTGAAGCTGCGCAGCCATTTCTTCGTAGCTCATTTCTCTGATCTCAGAAGCTTTCATGCCTGTGCACCTCCATCCTGATCTGCTTTCGCAACAATCTTGCACTTAACAGGCAGCTTGTGCATTGC
>DMBA01000119.1 GCA_003446315.1 Ruminococcus sp.
AGACCGCCGTTGACACCGGTATAAGCTGCGGTATAAAGCGGATCGGCAGCCACATTCAGACCGACATGCTTCATTGCTGCAAATGCTCTTGCACCTGCAAAGCATGCGCCGAGTGCAGATTCAACGGCAACCTTTTCATTCGGTGCCCATTCTGCATAAACTTCATCATATTTTGCAATGGTCTCTGTGATCTCGGTAGAAGGTGTACCCGGATAACTGGATGCAAACCGGCATCCTGCTTCATAAAGACCTCTTGCAAAAGCCTCATTGCCAAGCATCAGCTTTTTCATATTTGTTCTCCTTTTATCAAAAAATAGATTGCAGATATTCTGCTACCGCATCCGCGGTATTTGCGCCGATGATCCGGTCAGCCTTTGCTTTGAGTGCATCGGCGGCGTTTTCAACGGCAATTTTATAATCACATGCCTGAAACAGCGGGAAATCATTGTGATTATCCCCGAATCCGACAACTGTTTCGGCACCGGTGATCTCTTTCAGTTTCATGATCCCGTGATATTTGGATGCTTCCGGTGCAGAAACTTCCAGATACCAGATCTCCGGTTCATAAACATCCTGATAATACGCAACGGAAATGCCGCTGACAGTTTCCAGCGCATTCCGCAGCGGATCAAGCTGTTGTTTCGGTGCATTCAGAGAGAGGAAAACCGGATTCCTTTCAGCAAGCTCTGTCAGAGCGCTGACCTGTACAAACGGTTTCTGATATTTCACTTTTCGTTCCTGATAATACCGCTGCATATGCACCGTTGTCAGGGCGGTATAGCAGCACAGAAGCTGATCTTCCGGCACACAGAACACAAAGCCGTTGAATCCGAATTCTGCAAACAATCTGCAAACAGACTGAAAGGCATCAGGCTGAATGGATGCAGCAGAAACGATGCGGTCCTGAACCGGATCATGCAGGACAGCGCCGTTTTGCAGGATCAGCGGGAGACGGAACGGAATGCCTTGCAAGATCGGCATAACCGAAAAGGAAGTGCGGGCGGTTGCAACAGAAAGCGGAAGCCCTTGTCCGAGCAGATCCGTCAGAATGCGCCGGCTTCTGTCCGAAACCGTCACATCCGGCTGTAACAAAGTACCGTCCAGATCAGTAATATACAGTGTTTTCGTCACGCGATTCCTCCACAGGTTGATATGCAATGCGAATCTGCGGCAGCTCCCTGATTTCGGCATAATAATTCAGAAGTCCGTCCGGACAGTTCAGATCGTTGATACCGGCGGCAGGGGGGGCAAACAGCATCAATGTCAGATCGCAGGCTTTTTGGATCGGATTTGCATAAAAAGCAGGCATCAGATCAATGAATTTGCATTGCGGCGCTTTATAGAACCATTTTCCGTTGAGCGCGATCATATAATTGCCTTCATCGGAAAATGACAGTTCACAAAAATGCGGATTTCCTTCAAAATGCAGAGAGATTGCAAGACCTTCTGCATCTTCCGAACTGCCCCACCGAAGCGTGCAGGGGAGCGAAGCAGATCCGCAGGCGGTGATTTCGGGTAAGAATAAAGCATCCCGGATCCATTTTTTGAATGTTTCCAGAACCGGCTGCGGGATACCGGAATGCGGATCGGAAGGATCTTCCGTTTCCAGACCGAGTCTTCCGCGGTCACGGAACTGATAAAAGTTAATGGCACTGAGCCATTGTTCCGGATCGTTCCTGCGAAGTCGGAAAAACCGGTCTGTCATCTCGCATTGTTCATACGGGCCTGTCACATCGCCGTCGGCATTGAATTCGCCGAGCATCATCGGTTTTGCGGCACCGCCGTTGAGTTCCCGAAAGCGCTGAAAGGAGCGCTTTGTCAGCTCATATGTTTCCATGCAGCTTCCTCTGCGATGTGAATGCCCGCCGGGAAGCGCCGTATCATAAGGCCAGCCCCAGTGCAGTGCAGGATACTGATCGACTGACCAGACATCGGCAGCGGGGATGGTGCAGGCAAATTCCTGTTCCTTTGCCATTTCATGCGCATCCGAAGATTCCATACCGCCGATGCAGATGACTGTTTGTACATTCGGTGCATGTGCACGGATCACATCACTTGCATGCACAAAGAATTTTGCAACAGCTTCATAAGAAGCTCTTTTATTAAATGAGAACCAGTTTCCGGTCGCCTCATGATTGAGCCGCAGGAATACTCTGCCGAACGGCTTCAGATCTTCGGCGATCGCAGTCAAATGCGCATCACTGACTGCCGGATCACAGGTCAGCGTCAGGGTCACATCCTGTCCGTGCCTGCGGATATCCCGCATTTGCCGGAAGACTTCACTGTTTCGGTCGCCGCCCAGACCGCCTGTATACGGGAAATAGTCATCATATGGGTAATCCCACTGAAACCCGACCGCACGGTTTGCAAACGCAGTGCTTGCCCGCTGCGGGAATTCCGTATCAAACGGATAATAACAATACATCAGATTGACCGAGCGCATGGGTCTGCCGAGTGTTTTCAGGATATAATCCTGTGAAACATATTCACCGCGTTCGCTGCCGTCTGTCAGGTCAATGGCACACGGTGCAGCGCCCATATGGATGCGGGACAAGTTCAAATTCATACGCGGTTCCTTTCCATATGGTATTTACTCGGCAAAATACCGGTCGAGCAATTCCCGCTTGAGTTTCCAAAGCGGCTCGGACAGATCCACATAATAGGCATGCGGATTCTCAAAACGCTTGACCTCATCCCAGATCGTATGAAGCTGTTCCGCACAATAACTGCGGATCTGCGTGATCGGCGGGCAGTCATATACGCATTCGCCCTTTCGGAAAACGGGAACATGCAGCTTTACTGCCTTGAAATTGGTCAGTGTTTTGCGCTTATAAGTGAACTCCGGATCAAAGATGACATAAGGCTTGGTATCATCAATCACTTCATCCGCAAGGGTAATGACATCAGCGATCGCCATGCCGGATTCGCCGTCAAACAGCCGCCACACGGTCTTGAAGCCGGGGTTCGTGATCTTTGCTGCATTTTCGGAGATCTTGATTTTCGGGATCAAAGCATCCGGTGCATCTGCGGAACCGGCAGCAGAGAGCTTATATACGCCGCCGAAAACCGGTTCGGAACGGGATGTGACCAGTCGTTCTCCAACGCCGAAGCTGTCGATCTGAGCACCCTGCACAAGCAGATCACGGATCAGGTATTCATCAAGCGAATTGGAAGCGATGATCTTGACTTCCTGCAAGCCTGCTTCATCGAGCATGATACGCGCTTTTTTCGAGAGATAGGCAATATCACCGCTGTCAATGCGGATGCCCTGCGGCACATGCCCTGCCGCTTTCAGCTCCTGAAACACGGTGATGGCATTGGGAACACCGGATTTCAGGACATGATAAGTATCCACGAGCAGTGTGCATGCATCCGGATAAACCTTTGCATATGCACGGAATGCATCGAGTTCGGTCGGGAAAAGCTGCACCCAGCTATGTGCCATTGTACCGAGTGCCGGAACACCGAATTCACGGTCGCAGATGGCACATGCCGTACCGGCAGCACCGGCAATATAAGCAGCACGCGCACCGTAAAGAGCACCGTCGCTGCCCTGTGCTCTCCGGGAACCGAATTCCATAACGGGTCTGCCGTCAGCAGCACGGACAATGCGGTTTGCTTTGGTTGCGATCAGTGACTGATGATTGACCGTCAGCAGCAGCATGGTTTCAATGAACTGCGCCTGGATCGCAGGCCCGCGGACAGTCATCAGCGGCTCATAGGGGAAAATGGGCGTGCCTTCCGGAATCGCCCAGACATCGCATGAGAAACGGAAATCCGCAAGATAATTCAGGAAACGATCCGAAAAGATATTTTTTTCTTGCAGATACTGAATATCTGCATCGGTAAAGTGCAGATTTTTCAGATATTCGACTGCCTGCTCCAAGCCTGCCATAATGGCATAGCCGCCCTGATCGGGGACTTTGCGGAAGAACAGGTCAAAGCAAGCGGTCACTTCGCCAAGACCGTTTTCAAGGAATCCGTTTGCCATCGTCAGCTCATAAAAATCAACGAGCATGGTCAGATTGCGTGCAGCAAACAGGGAATTGCCTGCATCTGTATGCTGGCTCATACACTGATACCTCTTTTCAGCAGCAGCCGGGAATGCGCCTGCGGCTGCTGTTTGATTCTGGTTGTGTTCCGTCGGGAGACAACTCCGCGCAGAAACATACACTCTATATTGTACTACAAAATGCAGATTTCGTCAAGTATTTCTTCTAACTTGGACAGATGGAAACCAATATTTGGGCATTTCGCTTGCAATTCGGTGAAAAATATGGTAAAATAGAAGAACAGTTCGTCTGAGCTTATAATTCACTATATTAAACGGAGGTAATCATAATGAGCGAGATTCGTGATATTGCGCTGTGGGAAAGCGGGGAGCAGAAAATCGCATGGGTCAAGGGCAATATGCCGCTTCTGCGAAGAATTGAGTCTGCTTTTTCCGAGACGAAGCCTTTTGCCGGAAAGCGTATTGCACTTTCCATCCACTTAGAGGCGAAGACTGCATATCTTTGCCGTGTCATGGCAGCAGGCGGCGCAGAGATGTATATTACCGGTTCCAATCCGCTTTCCACGCAGGATGATGTTGCAGCAGCTTTGGTTCACGGCGGACTGAATGTCTATGCGTGGCACGGTACCACGCCGGAAGAATATGATGCGCATACGCGCCGTGTCATTGAAGCAAAACCGCATTTTATCATTGATGACGGCGGCGATCTGGTCACGCTGATCCATAATGAATATCCGGAGCTGCTGGAAAATGTGATCGGCGGCTGCGAGGAAACCACAACCGGTATTCTTCGTCTGAAGGCGATGGATGCAGCAGGTACACTGAAATTCCCGATGATGCTCGTCAATGATGCGGACTGCAAGCATCTGTTTGATAATCGCTACGGCACCGGTCAGTCTGTCTGGGACGGCATCAACCGCACCACAAATCTGATTGTTGCGGGCAAAACCGTTGTCATTGCCGGCTATGGCTGGTGCGGCAAGGGTGCAGCGATGCGTGCAAAGGGACTCGGCGCAAAGGTCATTGTCACGGAAGTTGATCCGATCAAGGCAATTGAAGCAGTCATGGACGGCTTTACCGTTATGAAAATGGAAGATGCAGCGAAAATCGGTGATTTCTTTGTCACGGTCACAGGCTGCAATCATGTCATCACGGAAAAGAGCTTCCTGAATATGCATGAGGGCGCTATTCTCTGCAATGCCGGTCATTTTGATGTGGAAGTCGATATGGAAGGTCTGCGGAAACTGGCGGTCAAATCGTTCCCGGCACGCAATAATATTATGGGATATACACTGCCGAACGGTGTCACGATCTACGTCATTGCAGAAGGCAGACTGGTGAATCTGGCAGCCGGTGACGGTCATCCGGCTGAGATCATGGATATGAGCTTTGCAATTCAGGCGCTTAGTGCACAGTGGCTGATGCAGCATCGCAGTGAAGTGGACAGCATGCTGAACAATGTGCCGCGGGAAGTAGATGAAGCAGTCGCACGGCATAAGCTGGAAAGTATGGATATTCAAATTGATACGCTGACAGATGAGCAGCGTGTGTATCTGTATGGTGAAAACGCAGAATAATTGAGATCAGAATGGGGGATGTTCCATGACAACGGAAGAACAGCTTCGCAATTGCTATGATTATGTGAGCAAAACAATTGATTTTGTACCGGAAGTTGCATTGGTGCTTGGTTCCGGACTCGGGGGATTTGCGGAGAAGATCCAGATCCGGGCAACCTTGAATTATGCCGATATTCCGGATTTCCCGGTATCGACAGTGGAAGGACACAACGGCAGATTCGTTTTCGGCATCTGCGAAGGTGTCAGAGTCGCTGTGATGCAGGGCAGAGTGCATATGTATGAGGGCTATACCCCGCAGGAAGCCGTTTTACCGCTGCGGCTGCTGCATTTGATGGGCGCAAAGATCCTCTTTCTGACCAATGCGGCAGGCGGTATTCAGGCTGGTATGAAGGCGGGTGAGTTTATGCTCATCACCGATCAGATCTCCAGCTTTGTGCCTTCTCCGCTGCGCGGTCAGAATATCGAAAGCCTCGGCGTGCGGTTCCCGGATATGAGTGAGATCTACAGCAAGCGGCTGCAAAAGATCATCCGGAAAATCGCTGTGAATGCGGATATTCCGCTGAAAGAGGGCGTATATTTGCAGACGGCAGGCCCTGCATACGAGTCACCGGCAGAGATCCGGATGTTCCGTGCACTCGGTGCAGACGCGGTCGGTATGAGTACGGCGATTGAAGCGATTGCTGCCCGTCACTGCGGCATGGAGATCTGCGGGGTTTCCTGCATCAGCAATCTCGCTGCGGGTATTTCTCCGCATCCGCTGACACATGAAGAGGTCAAGGAAGCCGGAGACAAAGCTGCGCCGATGTTTGAGCAGCTTGTGCGTGAAACGATCCGCGAAATCGCCGGAATACTCTGACTTTGTATTTGTAAAAGTCATACGGAATGAGAACTTCAGGGGAGAGGGGAACAAGTGCGAAAGTATACCAAAGAAGAAAAAACACTGAAGCAGATCCAGCAGTGGGAGAAAAAGCATCTGCGCAGTCATACAAAGGTCAACTATAAACTGACTGCCGATCTGATCGCACGCGGCGATCTGAACACAGATTTCCGAAAGTACCTCGTCACAAAGGAATATGCCTATCTGTCCGATACCTCAAAGGTATTTCCGCTTTACAGATACGGCGAATATGTCAAAGGCTGGTTTACGAAGGCAAACAACCTGATCGACGTATTTCACGAACGGCATGCGATGCGTGCGAAACTGGACAAGCAATTCCGCGAGGACAGCCTTTATGAGCAGATGGAACAGGTGTTTTACGGCATCATGGCACAGTTTCTGCATGCTGTGAATTTCTTTCAGTATGACCGTGTCACGGATAATTCGTACAGAAGCGCAGCAGGCGCACAGGTTTTCCGGCTGCTGAACAAAGCAGGCGTTCTGCTGGAGCATTACGGTTCTTATCTCTCACTTCAGGGAGCAGCCGCATTCTCCGACAGCAGTGAGGAGATCAGCGGTATTCAGTTGGCTGTGGAATCCATGCAGGATGCACTGCGGGAAAGCAGCGATTACTGATAACGGAAGGATAAAACTATGATTCGATTTTATAATGCCCGTATTATGACAATGGCAGAAGATTGCAGCATCCGGAAAGGAGAACTGTGGACAGACGGTGACCGGATCCGGTATATCGGCGATACGCCTGCGGAGCTTCCGGAATTTGAACGTGAAATTGATGTGCAGGAGAATTTGCTCATGCCGAGTTTCAAGAATGCACATACCCACTCGGCAATGACGTTCCTGCGCTCTTTTGCAGAGGATGTACCGCTGCAAACATGGCTCTTTGAAAAGGTCTTTCCTTATGAGGACAGACTCACCGAGGAAGATGTATATGCGTTTGTACGGCTTGCAATTTTGGAGTATCTTGCTTCCGGTACAACTGCATTCTTTGATATGTATTTTTATCCGGACGGCACGGTGAATGCCGCGATCGAGACCGGTGTCCGTGCGATCCTTTGCGGCAGCATCAACGGCAGCGCAAAGGATGTGGAACGACTGAACAATCAGTATCAGAAGTATAAAAACATCCATCCGCGCATCGGCTACCGGCTCGGCTTCCATGCGGAGTATACCAGCGATGAGAGCCTGCACCGCGGCGTTGCGGCGCTTGCACATGCAGAAAAACAGCCGGTCTATACGCATATCAGTGAGACAAAAAAAGAGCAAGAGGAATGCATCGAACGGCACGGCGCTTCTCCTGCACAGTATTTTGAATCAATCGGGCTTTGGGAATATGGCGGCGGCGGTTTTCACGGTGTCTGGTTTGATGAGAAAGACCGCGCGGTCTGGAAGCGGAACGGGCTTTGGTTCGTTTCCTGCCCCTGCTCCAATGCAAAGCTCGCAAGCGGCATTGCACCGCTGAGAGAATGCCTTGATGAAGGGGTTCAGCTTGCGCTTGGTACGGACGGAGCAGCTTCTAATAATGCACTGGATCCGTTCAGGGAGATGTATCTGGGTACTGTGCTGCAAAAGCTGCGCAATATGGATGCGGCATCTGTTCCCGCAGCCGCATTGCTGAAAGCTGCCACAGTCGGTTCTGCCAGAGCGATGGGCTTGGATGATTGTGATTATCTTGCGGTGGATAAACAGGCAGATCTGATTATGATTGACCTGCATGCTGCAAATATGCAGCCAACGCATCATATTCCGGAGAGCCTTGTACTCAGCGGCGACCGTATGAATGTGAAACTGACGATGTGTGCCGGTAAGATCCTCTATGAAGACGGTATGTATCATATCGGTGTCACACCGGATGAGATCCTTCGTGATACCGAAAGCAGGATCGCCCGCTTAACGCAATAAAGAGGAGCGTGCACAAATGGAGCATAAAGGAACTGCAAAACTGGAAACGACCCGTTTGATCCTGCGTCCGTTTGTGCCGGAAGATGTCAATGCAGTGTTTGGAAATTGGGCAAATGATCCTGATGTGACGAAATATCTGACATGGAATGCACATGAGAACCGGCAGATGACAAAGACTGTTTTACAGGATTGGATTTCGAAATATATTTCGCCGGACTTCTATCATTGGGCGATTGTTCCAAAAGCACTCGGTCAGCCGATCGGAACGATCAGTGCGGTCAGGGTCTATGACGATACGGAGCAGATCGAAGCAGGATACTGTATCGGAAAAAAATGGTGGCATCAGGGGCTGACCAGCGAAGCCTTTGCCTGTGTGCTTGCGTTTTGGTTTGAACAGGTGCATGCCCGCAGGATCGAAGCCTGTCATCATGCGGAGAATCTCCATTCCGGTGATGTGATGCGAAAATGCGGGCTGCAATATGAAGGAAAACTCCGGCAGATCAATCAGAAGAACGGTGCTTCCTTTGAGACTTGCATCTATTCCATCCTGGCTGAACAGTATCAGCTAATGCATTTGCATATCATAACATAAAAAATCTCCGGCGGATCGGAAACAGGATTGCTTCCTGTGAAGATCCGTCGGAGATTCTGCTTTTAACAGGGATTATAATCCGAGCTGTTTTGCAAGTGCTTCCATCGGCATTGCACCGACTGCACGCTTTTTGACTTGTCCGTTTTCAAACAGTAAAAGTGCCGGAATGCTGTCGATTTCGAAATGACCGGCAAGCTCCGGCAGCTCGTCCACATTGACCTTGACGACTTTGACCGTCGGATATGCGCTGTCAAATTTTTCCAGCACGGGTGCCATCATCATGCAGGGGCCGCACCATGATGCCCAGAAATCGACCAGAACCTTACCCTTTTCTTCCAGAACCTCTGTAATGAAATCAGCTTCCGTATCAGCGTGAAAAATAGCCATAATTCTTCTCCTCACTTTTCTTTGTAGTACAGTCTGCAATGGCAGTAGCCCTCGAAATCAGGATCAGCGATCTGCTCCCGGAATTCGAGGCACATACATCGGTTGTCCTCCGTTTTTTGAAGCCGGCAGGGACAATAGCCGTCCTTTTTCTTCAATCCTTCCCGGATACGCTCAACCACGGCGGTGTCTTCGTTATAACGGATTTTCATTTTGGTAAACCTCCTTTTTATCATTTATATTGTGCACAATTCAATTCTGCTATTCCTATTGTAGCATAAACAGTGCAGAATGTCAAGGGGATATGGAAAATAAAAATATGTTTTCGTTCAAAATACAGATGTTTTCCTAAGAAATACATATTCTTGCAAAATAGGGGTTGACAAATGCTTTATAGTGTGGTAGAATAGAAGCACGGACAGAGGTGCGGACTTGATGAGTCCTGCCGGAAACAGGGAACCGTCCCGCCGCAGACTGCGAATTTCCGGCAAAAAAGGCAAGCCCGCCGAAGTATTTCACAAATCGGGAATGTGAATTGCTGGGCGCGTACTGAAAAAGTGCGTGACTGTCATATGCGGTTGATCCGTATATGGAGTGCTGACCGGGTTTTCGCTGCATCTCAGATGTACAGTCTCAGAGAGCGAATCCGTTCAACTTGCTCAATGTCCGCCAGAAAGTTGGCGGATTTTTTTCTGCCTCAAAACAGCTCCTTTGCGCTCGCAAAGGCACTTTATCGAATGGAGGACTTTATTTTATGAAAGAATTTCGCGTTGGTATTATCGGTGCGACCGGTATGGTTGGTCAGCGTTTTGCGCTGCTGCTTGCAGATCATCCGTGGTTTAAGGTGACGGTCATGGCTGCATCTTCCCGTTCTGCCGGTAAAACATACCGGGAAGCTGTCGGCGCAAGATGGGCTTTCAAAGATCAGCCGATGCCGGAAAAGTTTGCAGATCTCGTGATCTACGATGCAGGCGCTGATATTGAAAAGATCGCATCGCAGGTCGATTTCTGCTTCTGCGCTGTTGACATGAAGAAGGATGCACTTCGTGCACTTGAGGAAGCATATGCAAAGGCAGAATGCCCGATCGTTTCCAACAACTCCGCACATCGCTTTACCCCTGATGTTCCGATGATCATTCCGGAGCTGAATCCGGAGCACCTCGATATCATCGCATTCCAGAAGCAGAGACTCGGCACAAAGCGCGGTTTTATTGCAGTCAAGTCCAATTGCTCCATTCAGAGCTATGTTCCGGCGCTGCATCCGCTGCGGAAATTCGGCATCAAGCAGGTGCTCGCCTGCACTTATCAGGCGATTTCCGGTGCCGGCAAGACCTTCGAGCGCTGGCCGGAAATGGTCGATAACCTGATCCCGTATATCGGCGGTGAGGAAGAAAAGTCTGAGCAGGAACCGCTGAAAATCTGGGGTACCATCGAGAACGGCGAGATCGTCAAGGCTGCAAGCCCGCTGATCACCACCCAGTGCCTGCGTGTTCCGGTCTCGGACGGTCATACTGCGGCAGTATTTGTCAAGTTTGAAAATAAGCCTACTGAGGATGAGATCAAGGCTGCATGGGCAGAATATAAGGGCATTCCGCAGGAGCTGGAGCTTCCGCATGCACCGAAGCAGTTCCTGAACTATTTCGAAGAACCGGATCGTCCGCAGGCAAAGATCGACAGAAATTTGGAAGGCGGCATGGCAATTTCGATCGGCAGACTCCGTGAGGATACGCTGTTTGATTATAAGTTCGTCTGCCTGTCCCATAATACACTGCGCGGTGCAGCAGGCGGTGCCGTTGAACTGGCTGAGCTGCTCGCAGCAAAGGGTTACTTCGACTGATTATTAACAATTTTGAAACGGGGGATCGCGCATGCGGCATATGTTCGTTTGTCCGATGGATGATGTCATCAGAACGGCTTTGATCGAAGTCCGTACCGATTACCGGCTTGCCGGGGGTGTGCATCTTCGGACGTTTACACCGCAGCAGCCGCCCTTGTATCCGTATGTACCGGCTTATTTTCAGTATTATAAGAAGCAGCGGAAACCGCTTCGGGAATTCCTGCGTGATACGATGTATGGATATAAACCGAAATGCTTTCTGCTTGTGCTACATGACGATGCAACGGATCTGGAATCGCATGCACTCAGTGAAATGCTGATTGCATGCGGTGCGAAGGAAACACTGATGGAGTTTCGTGCTTTTTTGCTTTCTGAAAAGGAACGCTATATCGCTGTGACCGGTTCAAAACGTGCTGTCACGGTGACGCTTGTTTCTGAGCAGCAGGGGGATACGGAACGGATCTTTATCCCGATTCAGGATGCATCTCCGGAGAATGTGCTGGATGCAGTTCAGGATCTGGATCCGGATGGCATACTGCCGGTGTATCAATTCGGTTTGCCGGAGCGTCTGGCACAGATCGGAACGGCAGTCAATGAAGCCGAGATCATACGGAATTTTGTCAAATTGACTTAAAAAGCATATTATAAAGAAAGCAGGCGTGCATAGATGAATTCAGAACAGTTTGCGCTGCTGCGGATCCCGTCATACGGGCGCATGCAGATGATACCGCTGACAGAAAAGGACGTATCTGAGCGCATGCTCGCCGGACTGCTGGAAACCGATGTGACGGAACGAATGCGTGTGCCTGCTGTGCCGGATTCGTTTCCGCCTGATGCGGTTCTGTGCTACTTCATTGATGCACGGGGCGGTGAACGGGAATTGCCCGTTAATTTCATCGGCACTTGCTTTTATCATACCGGATGTCCCATCTACGGCGATCTGATCCTTGCGATTTGTGCGCAGGACAGCGATCTTGCTGCGATTTCCGGTTTTACTGCAGAACAATATCAGACACTTGCCGA
The DNA here is from genome assembly GCA_003446315.1 of Ruminococcus sp. Taxonomy (GTDB): domain Bacteria; phylum Bacillota; class Clostridia; order Oscillospirales; family Ruminococcaceae; genus Firm-04. The sequence goes on from DMBA01000119.1 coordinate 12,226, forward strand.
CTGGCTGACAGAACAGTTCGGCAGCTATTTGGATCGACCGGAGAATCTGTCATAAAATTTGAATTAGAAAGGATTATGAACCATGAAGCCTGTTATTTTTACCGGCGCGGCTGTTGCGCTTGTCACACCGTTTCAAGCAGACGGTACCGTGGATTACGATTCGCTCGGCAAGCTGATTGATTTCCAGATCAATAACGGAACAGATGCACTTGTCATTGCCGGCACGACCGGCGAAAGCTCAACGCTTTCTGAGCAGGAACATATTGATGTCATCAAGTTTGCCGTGGATTATGTCAATCATCGGGTACCGGTCATTGCGGGTACCGGCAGCAATGATACATCCACTGCTGTGATGCTCTCGCAGGAAGCAGAGAAGCTCGGTGCAGATGCGCTTTTGCTTGTCACGCCGTATTACAATAAGACAACACAGCGCGGCTTGTATGTGCACTATAAGACCATTGCGGAAAGTGTGAAGATCCCGATTATTCTTTACAATGTTCCGTCCAGAACCGGTCTTGGCATTGATGTGGAAACAGCAGCAAAGCTCGCTGAGATCGACAATATTGTGGCAATGAAGGATGCTGTCGGCAACATCACTTATACTGCAAATCTGATCGAACGCTGCGGCGAGAATCTGACTGTTTACAGCGGAAATGACGATCAGATCGTTCCGATGATGTCGCTTGGTGCAAAGGGTGTCATCTCTGTTCTTTCGAATGTGATGCCGAAGGAAACACACGATATGACAGCGGCTGCACTTTCCGGCGATTTCAAGACTGCGGCTGCACTTCAGCTTCGTTATCTCAAGCTGATTCATGCATTGTTTATTGAAACCAATCCGATTCCGGTGAAGGAAGCCGTCAATCAGATGGGATTCTCTGCCGGTGCATGTCGTTTGCCGCTTTATGAAATGGCAGATGAAACAAAGGCTGTTTTGGTTGCTGAAATGAAGAAGCAGGGTCTCTGCTGAACGGATGAAATGTCAATGCCGTCTGGGCAGTTGTTCAGGCGGCATTGTTACAGAAAAGAGGTTGAAAAATGATTCAGATTGCGATTAGCGGCGTTTGCGGTGCAATGGGCAAAATGCTTGTCAGCAGCATTGCGGAACGCACAGACTGTGAAGTTTGCTGCGGTATTGATCTTCGCACTGACGATACATTGAAGTTTCCGGTTTATCAGTCTCCGGCAGAGATGAAGGAAAAGCCGGATGTTATCATTGATTACAGCCATCCGAGCTG
>DMBA01000098.1 GCA_003446315.1 Ruminococcus sp.
GATACCGCAGCATAGTATGAATTTCCGTAATACTATTGGAGATTGGCGTGCCGGTTGCAAGAGTGACACCACGACTGCCTGTTTCTTCATCCAGGTACCGGCATTTCAAGAACAGATCCATTGCTTTCTGGGATGCAGAATTGGAAATACCGGTCAGATTTTGCAGCTTTGTCGGGCAGAGCAGATTCTTGAACTCGTGAGCCTCGTCCACGAAAATATGGTCAATACCGAGCTGTTCAAAGGTGACGTTTTGCTGATCCTTTTTCGCAGCCGTCACCAGCTTTTCAATCTGCTGCTGCAATGCACGCCGCTGCCGTTCCAGAGCTTTGACAGTAAAGGATTTGCCGCCGTTCATGGCACGTTCCCGGTCAATGGATTCCGTCAGCGTGTCCACTTCCTGCTGCATTTGCCGTGTTGCACGTTCCGCAGACAGCGGGAGTGCCTTAAACTGGTCATGACTGATGATAACCGCATCGTAATTGCCGGTTGCAATACGAGCCATCAGCTCACGCCGGTTGCTTGCCTTGAAGTCTTTTGTTGTTGCTACAAGGATATTTGCGGACGGATACAGGCGCAGGAAATCTTCACCAATCTGTGATGTCAGATGTTTCGGCACGACGAACAGCGACTTATGATGCATACCGAGCCGCTTGCCTTCCATTGCTGTTGCTATCATTTCATAAGTTTTTCCGGCACCAACGCAGTGTGCAAATAATGCATTGCCGCCGTAGAGTGCATGTGCGATAGCATTACGCTGATGTTCACGCAGGTTTATGTCCGCAGCCATACCTGGGAAGATCAGGTGTGATCCGTCATACTCACGCGGACGCATGGAGTTAAACTTGTCATTATATGTTTCAACGAGATCGGCAGCTCGCTCCGGATCCTTAAACACCCAATTCTCAAATGCCTGCTGCAATGCAGCAGCTTTTTTCTGTGCAAGTGATGTAGCTTCACCGTCAATCACACGCTTTTCACCGCGTTCGGAACCGGGATCCGGCACAGTCATATAGACTTTCGGTGCGCGGAGATTCAGCACATCATCGAGAATCTGGTATGCTGTCAACTCCTTGGTGCCGAAATCGCGTGTAGCCTTGATACTGGTATCTGACTTCGGATTGGAAACATGCCACAGACCGGCTTCCGGAACATACTCAACATTGATTTTATTTCCCAAACCGCCGTATCTTCTGAATTCTTTGTCTTTTACTTGATAATACCTTGGTGTTTCCAGCGTTTCATACATGAACTGCCGGATATATTCCGGTTTAATCCATGTTGCGCCGAGTCGTACTTTGATGTCACCGGCACGGAGTTTCGGCGGCAGCACCGCTTCCAAAGCTGGTATATTTCGCTCAAACATCGGATTCTGTGATGCAGCTACCCGCGCTTCGTTCAGCTTTGCACGGATATTGCCGGAGAGATATTCGTCAGCCGTCTGATACGATACATGATCCGGATGTACCAGATCCGGAACGGGGAAGATCTTGTCACCGAGATCGGAGATCATTTCCTGTTTGCTTTTGCCGCAGAGCTGTTCCATGTACGGGAAGTCAATTCTGCCGCGATACTGTATCGAAACAATCAGAGCGTCCTCCGAAGAATCTGCATGATCCACTTCGGAGAACTGACAGATCGTGCGCTTGGTAAAGATATCTGCCTTGTTTTTAAGTATACCTTTTTTCAGGTCGAAGTCTTTTTCAAGAGAACAGATCAGCGCGAAGCCGTCATCCTCTCGGAAAACAGTTGCATTTGCTTTGGCGTGAATCAGACCGTTCTTCTTATAGAACACATCATAACGTTCATTCAGGACAGCTTGCAGCTTTTGCAGCTCTTCATCGGAGCAGTTTTCAGTTTGTGCCTGAATCACAGCGCGTGCGGCATCACGGATGCCGATCATTCCAATTACGCGGTCGCGCTTCTTTCTGGAAAGATCGGAAATTTCTGCCGGTTTCTCAGCAGAATCTTTGAAATACAGGTTTCCTTCACGCATAAAGAATGTTTTCAACGGTGCATCATCCGTAAACTGAACGGCACGCACATCCATATCGACCGGATCACGGTTTATTTCTGCGGACAGTTTACCGATTGCTTCGGAAAGCTGCTGACGGAGATCCGCACCGGGAATCGGGATGCAATCCACACCGGAAGAAAATGGATTCGTACTCTTTTCCAAAGTACCAAGCACCATTTCCGAATGCTCCTTGAAATAACTGTTGATCCGCAGTTCATTTTCTGTTTCGGAAAGCATTGTCCATTCCGGATAAGGCTTATCGCCCAGCGGTTCCTCACGTTTCTGGAAGAACAGAATATCCGTTGTGACTTCCGTACCGGCATTTGCCTTAAAAGCATTGTTCGGAAGCCGGACAGCTCCGATCAGCTCCGCACGCTCAGCAAGATACATTCGGGCAGAAGCATCCATTTTGTCCATGGTACCGCTGGATGTCACGCAAGCCATGATGCCGCCTGCTTTCAGCTTGTCAACTGACTTTGCGAGGAAGTAGTCGTGAATCTTGAATTTCTGATCGTCATATGCTGCGTCCATGACACGGTAATTGCCGACCACCACATCGAATGCGTTATTATTAAAATGCGAATGCTCAAAGCCGGTTACTTCGATGTCCGCAGAAGGATACGAAGTTTTTTGCGACAAGCCCGTCAAGTAGTTTTCTGACTGCTTCCGGAGAATCACTGGAATACCGGGCGAGTTGTTCCGGCGTGACGTAATCGCACTCCGAAATGTTGAGCATCTGGCTCAGGATTCCCACTTCTTCCCATGACATATTATTTTTGGCGATGTCTGGAGTCAGCAGAATATGTGACTGCGGCGGTGAAGTATTAGTGCTTGAGTTTGGTTGCATGATGGAACCTCCTTTGTTTTTTGGGACACAAAAAACAGCGCATCCCTTTTGGGACACGCTGTTGGTTGTGTCAATATAATTTATAGTACATATTCACTAATTTTCAATAGGATAGCAACAATTATAGCATAACATCGCTGAGTTGTCAATAGAAACGCCATCGTACTTCTGACTTTGCATCAGAAATACGATGGCTGAAAGCTGCTGTATCAGCGCCGCCCGATCGCCCGATCCGGCAGGCTCTTTTTTGCGCTTTACGATTCCTTATCCTTTTCAATGACCTTGAATACCTTGCCGCCTGCTTCCGTGATCGGCACGAGTTTGCCTTCCTTGTCCTTGATGTACTGTACCATCTTCGGCGTTTCCGCATCCGCAAAGAGTGTCACCTCAACATTCAGGCGGAATTTGCTGATACCGTCAAACATTGCGATGATGTGTTTGCCGTTTTCATCTGCCGGCGCAACGCTGAGACATGAGAAATGCAGACCGTCTTTGTCTCTTGCAACTTCCTCGCCGTTGATGCGCAGAACGCCGTTGCCGTTATTGATCGCGGTGATGGTTTTGCCTTCATATTCAGCATTGAAGGTTTTGAGTTCCTTGTCATAGGTTGCATCCAGCTTTTTGCCGATGATGCAGTAAACCTTCATGGAAAAGCCGCCGTCCAGCAGAACATAGCACATCAGACCGTCTGTATCGGGCATCTCTGCTTTCAGGAGAACGCCGAACCGGATGCCGACCTTTGTCTCATCGACAACCTTGCCGTCGATTTTAAGTGTTTCCTTGAGCGTGTTTTCAACCTCGATCTTGTGACCGTTCCACTCGCCGATAAAATAATCTGCCATTTGTTTTCCCTGCCTTTACAAAAATGTTGCGTACAGATGATCTGCACGATTTCAGTATAGCACAGAAAGAATATATTGTCAAGACATTTTTCAAATCCTGTACAAAAGGTGTATGGAGATTGATGATGCCGCGCTGCACAGTGCGTTTCTCTTTCAATCGGAATCACACGCGCACACGCGCGTATTTCGACT
>DMBA01000251.1 GCA_003446315.1 Ruminococcus sp.
TAATCGCCGGACGGAACATATTTATCCAGTGTGCCGTATTTACCGCATTCCATCTCATCGAGTGTCATGCCGGTTGCGAGCATCGCAGAGACCAGAGCGATCGGGAAGCCGGTCGCTTTGGAAGCCAGCGCAGACGAACGGGATGTACGCGGATTGATCTCAATGACAATGATTCTGTCAGAAACCGGATCATGTGCGAACTGGCAGTTACATCCGCCGATGACCTGCACTTTATCAACGATGCGGTATGCCTGTTCCTGAAGGCGCTTCTGAACGTCCTCAGAAATGGTCAGCATCGGAGCAGAGCAGAAGGAATCACCGGTATGCACGCCCATCGGGTCGATGTTCTCGATGAAGCAAACGGTAATCATGTTGCCCTTTGCATCACGCACAACTTCCAGTTCCAGTTCTTCCCAGCCGGTCACGCACTCCTCAACGAGCACCTGTCCGACGAGCGAAGCCTGAAGACCTCTTGCACAGACGACTTTCAGCTCCTCGACGTTATAGACCATGCCGCCGCCGGCACCGCCCATTGTATAAGCAGGACGCAGCACGACCGGATAGCCCAGTTCATCTGCGATCTTCACTGCTTCATCAACGGAATAAGCAACCTCGCTGCGTGCCATTTCCACGCCGATGGATTCCATTGTTTCCTTGAATTCGATTCTGTCCTCACCGCGCTCGATCGCATCGACCTGAACGCCGATGACCTTCACGCCGTATTCTTTCAGAACGCCTGCTTTATCCAGCTCAGAGCAAAGGTTCAGACCGGACTGACCGCCGAGGTTCGGCAGCAGCGCATCCGGGCGCTCTTTCTTGATGATCTCGGTCAGACGTGCGCAGTTCAGCGGCTCGATGTAGGTCACATCTGCAACATCCGGATCCGTCATGATGGTTGCAGGGTTTGAGTTGACGAGCACGATCTTGTATCCGAGCTTGCGCAGTGCCTTGCAAGCCTGTGTGCCGGAATAGTCGAACTCGCATGCTTGTCCGATGATAATCGGGCCGGAGCCGATAATCATCACTTTGTCAATATCGTTTCTTTTTGGCATAATACAAACACCTCACTTCAACTAAGTATTATATCATAAACATACCATAGAATGCAAGTGTTTTTTATAAATTAAAAAATAAACTTTGCAAGATTGGCAATGTGAACGGGAATTACAGAATCAAACCGCTTGTTTTTGGTTCTGTATGCAGAAACGCGCCGTTTCCGCTGCCGCGCATGTGCAGAAAAATGCCGCACAGATTTGCTCCGTGCGGCATTGGGATAAGATTATTCGGTACGCAGTGCGATGACAGGGTCTTTCTTTGCGGCGAGCTTTGCAGGCACGATACCGGCGATCAGCGTCAGCAGGACGGAGATCGCAACCAGGATCACTGCATAGACCGGACGCAGGAACGCCACATCCGGCGCACCGGAAGCCTTCTCAATAATCATATTGACCGGAATATCCAGCAGCATGGTAATCACAACGCCGATGACACCGGCAACCAGACCGACAATAAAGGTCTCGGCATTGAACACATGGCTGACATCGCGCTTGGAAGCACCGATGGAACGGAGAATACCGATCTCTTTGGTGCGCTCCAGAACGGAGATATAGGTGATAATGCCGATCATGATGGACGAAACGACCAGTGAGATCGAGACAAAGCCGATCAGCACATAGGATACCATATTGATGATCTTTGTGACAGAGGAGAGCAGAATGCCGATATAGTCGGTATATTCGATCTGTGAATCCTCATTCCCGTCTGCGATCTGCTTGTCATTATATTCCTGAATGATGTCCTCAAACTGTTCTTTTGCTTCAAAGCTGGGCGAATAGATCTGGACTGCAAACGGCGCATCCGGATCACGCTTGCCGAGCTTCTGCATATTGCCGTCATAGGTGTTATCTGTTGACTGTGACAGGATCTGATCCTTGAAGATGGTCAGCAGCATATCTTCATCCATTTCGGACATTGCCCGTTTCAGGCTGTCGATATCCTTTGCAGGATTGAACGCCAGTGCCAGTTCATTGAGCTGATCGTCATCCATATCTGCAATATTGGCACGGATGACATCGGCAGTGATCTGCGATTCCATGATCTTTTTATAGAGCTCCAGCAGCTTATCATCTGCAAGATCTTTCAGCAGTGCAGGATCCGGATCTGTCCCCTGCTCCTCTGCAAGCATCATCATCAAAGCGCCTTTGCCCTCTTTGGATTTTGCAAAATTCTTTGCATCATCGAGCGTGATGCCTTCCAGCATGGTCGGTGCGACTGCCGCAACGAGATCGTCATCGCTCATATCATTCAGCGCCTGCACGACCTCATCCGGGCCGAAGGTATTGCCGTAGAACTGGGAGAACATACCCTGCATCTGGGTGAATTCGGCTTCGCTCATGTTGTCGATATAATTGTAAACATCATCAATCGTGACATCGTCGATCTCCTCGAATTCATAGCCGGTGAAAACGTCGATGTCGGGATTTTCTTCCTGCTGTTTCACGATCTCCGTATCTGCGATCTCATCCAGCAGATATTCCACCAGATCTTTTGTATAGCAGATGGTGCCGGCACGGAGCGCACCGGTCACAGATCCGGCTTTCTTGCGGACAATACCGCTGATCTGCACCGGCAGACCGTTCTCGATTTTCTCCGCCATATATTCATCATTGCGGGTACGGTCTTTCCAGCAGTTTTCGGTCTGATCGAACTCATAGAAATCCGTATTCAGGATGACGCGGAACTGCATATTCATCAGTTCGTCATAGGTATAGCTGACCGGCTCGACTTCAACGCCCTTGCCTGCCATCACATCCGCAAACATGCCGGAGATCTCGTTCGGGTCGCGCAGACCCAGACCGTAAAGCGTCATGCCGGTGATCTCATTGTAGTCATCCACGACCAGAATCACTTCATTTTTATTCTCCGGCCAGTGACCGCTGACCACATCATATTGTGTATTCAGCATCTCCTGATCGCCGTAAAGCAGCGTCCAGATATCCATGCCGTCCGTGCTCATCTGCATGATCTGGGAATAGGAAGAACCCATATTTCCGGTATCATAGCCGAGCATGGAGTAATAAGCATCCACCAGCGGATTCGGGTTGACCGCCGTCACTTTTTCGCTGGTATCGGCAAGATAGACCATCGGCTGAATGTTGTAGTCATATTCGATATTATAATCTTTCAATCGTTCCTGATTGTCTTCAAGGTACTGCTTGAAGCCTTTCATATCGTTCTGTTTGACTTCCGCCACCATCGCATTGAACATTTCGGCATCCTTGCCGGTGGAATAGACCTTATCCATCGGGTGCGTATCCTCATGTTCTGCCTGACCGGAAATATTCTCCACGATACCGGAAAGGTCAACGGACTGCGAAAGAATCGTCAGCGGATACGAGGAAAGCGTATTCTCCTGCACATCATTGATATAGGTCTGGAAGCCGTCCGAAAGCGAGAGGATCAATGCAATGCCGATGATGCCGATGCTGCCGGCAAAAGCGGTCAGCAGTGTCCGCGCCTTCTTGGTCATCAGATTATTCAGCGAGAGGGAGAAAGCCGTGCCCGTACTCATCGAAACGCGCTTTTTCTCTTTTTTCGACTGTTTCTCTGCTTCTTTCTGTTTCTTTTTCAGGATCGCCTCGCGGTCTTTGACCGCTTTCTCCTCTGTATAAGGCTTGGTATCGCTCTGCACTTTACCGTCCAGCAGCCGGATAATGCGCGTTGCATACTGTTCTGCAAGCTCCGGATTGTGCGTGACCATAATCACAAGGCGGTCTTTTGCAATTTCTTTCAGCAGATCCATGATCTGCACGCTGGTTTCGGTATCGAGTGCACCGGTCGGCTCATCCGCCAGCAGGATCTCCGGATCATTGATGAGCGCACGGGCGATCGCAACACGCTGCATCTGACCGCCGGACATCTGATTTGGCTTTTTATTGATCTGGTCACCGAGTCCGACGCGCTCCAGCATTTTCCTGGCACGTTCCCGCCGTTCGGCTTTGGTAATGCCGGAAAGGGTCAGTGCCAGCTCCACATTGGAAAGAACTGTCTGGTGCGGGATCAGATTATAAGTCTGGAACACAAATCCGATCGTATGGTTCCGGTAGAAGTCCCAGTCTCTGTCCTTATATTCCTTTGTTGACTTGTTTGCGATCGTCAGATCACCGTCTGTATAGCGATCGAGTCCGCCGATGATATTCAGCAAAGTTGTCTTGCCGCAGCCGGACGGGCCGAGCACGGCAACAAATTCGTTTTGTCGGAATTGAATGTCGATTCCCTTGAGCGCCTGAACCTCTGAATCACCTGCAAGGTAATTCTTGGTTATCCCTTTGAGTCCGAGCAAGATACCACAGCCTTTCCTGTTTTTCAGTTTGTTTCCGGAACCCCGTATTTTCCGAAATACGAAGGCAGTATATCATTTTTCTGTGTGTATTTTGTGACAACAAAACAAATTCGGCATTTTGTGCATATCTACAGTTTTAATAGTTGAAATTTGTACAGAAACCCGATTTTCAGGTTCTCTATTGACTTTTCAGACCGGAATCTGTATAATAACAATTGTAATATAACACACGTTATGAAAGAGAGGGATCAACATGCCGCCCAAGGCAAAGATCAGTCGGGAAATGATCGCAGAAGCGGGCATGCAGCTTGTCCGTGAGGGCGGGATCGCCGCGCTGAATGCACGGGCTGCCGCAAAAAAACTCGGCTGCTCCACACAGCCGGTGCTGTACCATTATAAGAATATGCAGGAATTGAAAGCCGCAGTTTATGCACAGGCAGATGCATTTCACACCGCATATCTGGAGCAGCAGGAACATCCGCATCCCCTGCTCAATATGGGTCTGCGTTATATTCGTTTCGGTGCAGAAGAACCGCATTTGTTCCGGTTTCTGTTTCAGTCGGATCTGCTGCCGTCCCATGATATCGCATCGCTGCTGCGTCAGCCGGAAGTCACACCGATGGTCATGGGCGTTGCGGCAGCGACCGGACTGCCGGCAGAAGATGCACTGCGGGTCTTTTCGCTGCTGTTCCTGACCGTGCACGGCTGTGCAAGTCTGCTTGCAAACAATTCTGCCGTATTTGATCCGGCATATTTTACCGCCGTATTGGAAGACAGTCTGACAGGTGCCGTTTGTGCAGTCAGATCACATCAAAAAGGAGCGCAAATGCTATGAAAAAACTATATGAGAAAAAGCCGGTGCTTTTCGCGGTCATCTGGATCGTGATCTATGTTGTGCTGTTCGGTTCAGCGGGAAATCTGTCGGAGCAGCAAGCGCAGAATTATGCCGTTCAGATCGGCATCGGGCTGGTGATGACAGCCGTTCTGGTGTTGTTTCTGCGAAAGTATGATCTTGCAAAACTGCACGGCTTCTGCAAATTTCAGGGAGAACCGCGCAAATATCTGTATTTCATCCCGCTGCTGATTGCCGGCACAGCAAACATCTGGACAGGCTTCGGCTGGAGGCACGAAACAGCGGCAGAGAATCTGACAGGAATCGCCGCAATCGGGATCATCGCGCCGTTTCTGGAAGAATTGATCCTGCGCAGCCTGCTGTTCCATGCGATCGCAAAAACGAGCATCAAACGCGGTTATTGGTTTGCGGCGCTCTCTTTCGGCATCGGGCATTTTTCCAATCTGGCATACGGCGCACCGCTGAAAGAGACTGTGGTTCAGGTGATCTTTGCATGCTGCTTTGGCATATGTGCCGGCGCACTGTTGACCTGCGGAAAGAGTCTGCTGCCGGGTGTTCTGCTGCATATGGCATGGAACACGCTGAATTTCGTCGGGGCGGCGCAGACGAGCGACTCTGTTGATCTGATGTGTATTGCCGCAGCAAGCATTCTGTTCGCCGGATACGGTCTGTATCTGCTGCATGTGCATCATCCGTTTGATGCGGAAAACGCAGCAAAAAAATAAAAAAAGCGCTTGACAAATCCAATGAAATATGCTATACTGTCCCCAATAACATATTACTCATATATGTTATTGGGGATATATGCGTTTGGAGCCGCACTTGCATTTTTCTGCGGGATGTGCTATAATGTCAGCAGAAAACTTTCAGGAACGGAGGTTCAGGGCGATGCGAACGGTACCGCGTGTTGCTTGTATCAATGACATTTCCGGATTCGGACGCTGCTCCCTGACGACTGCACTGCCGGTGCTGTCCGTGATGGGCGTGCAGGCATGTCCTGTTCCGACGGCTGTTCTTTCCATGCATACCGGCTTTCCGCAGTTCACTTTCACCGATCTGACCGATACCCTGCCGGATTATTTCCGCAGTTGGGCAGCGCTGGATTTTGACTGGATCTACAGCGGATTTCTCGGCTCTGTCGGGCAGATCCGCATCATCAGGGATTTTTTCCGTGCCCAGAAAAAGCGCAATCCGGCATGTAAGATCCTGCTGGATCCGGTAATGGGCGACGACGGCAAACGCTACAGCACCTATACAGCAGAATTATGCGATGCCATGCGGGAGCTTGCAGCGGAAGCCGATGTCATCACACCGAATATCACGGAAGCCTGTCTGCTGACAGGTGTCCCCTACCGCGGAGAATGTCTCTCCACAGAAGAAGCGGCATCTCTTGCAGCCCGCATGACCGCCTGCGGCTGCGGCGCAGTTGTCATCACCGGCATTGTACAGGAAAACCGGATCGGCAACCTGACATTCGAAAACGACGAGATCCATTTTTCATCCGTGCACCGGACAGAATGTTTATTCTCAGGAACCGGTGATCTGTTTGCATCGGTGCTCTGCGGTGCATTGGCACGCGGCAGATGTCTTCAGGAAGCAGCAGAAGAAGCCGGTGCATTTTTATCAGCGGTCACGCAGGAAACGCTGCTGCGCGGAACACCTGCGGAAGAAGGCGTTTTGTTTGAGCCGCTGCTGTATCGTTTGGGAAAGGCGTGAATGAAATGAAACAGGAAAACGAAAAGCTGCGTTATCTGGCGCGTGCGGGCATGTTTGCTGCCATGACAGCCCTTCTGACCGCAACGCTGCATATTCCGGTCGGAAACGGCTATATCCACTGCGGCGATGCCGTGATCTTTCTGGCAGCCGCCCTGCTCCCGATGCCGTATGCAGTGGGCGCTTCGGCGATCGGCGGCATGATGGCAGATGTGCTTTCCGGTTATCCTTCCTATGCGCTGCCGACATTTCTGATTAAAGGCATGCTTGCGCTGACCTTTTCGCTGATCGGCGGGAGTCGTTATCTGGATAAAAAGCGCATTGCGGCGCTGTTTGTATGCGGCATCATATCCATCATCGGCTATTGGCTGACAGCCGTGGTTTTATACGGCGGGTTCTTTGCACAATTCATCGGCACCGTGCCGGGGAATGCAATCCAGGCGATCGGTTCCGGCATTGTATATGCAGTCATTGTAACCGCACTGGAGCATGCACACAGCATTCGTCCGAATATGCTGTAATAATCGAAAAAACCGCAGGTTCACAAAGAGCCTGCGGTTTCAGTCTGTCGAATAACTTCCGGCGATGTCAAATCA
>DMBA01000253.1:0-15649 GCA_003446315.1 Ruminococcus sp.
CTGGCTGTTATGGGCGTTTGCAAGCAGTATCACCGGAAGGGGATCGGCAGGAAATTATTTGATTATGCAAAGCAGGAAGCGGCGGAATCCGGCTATCAGTTTATGCAGGTGAAGACCGTGAAAATGGGCGTTTATCCCGACTATGACGCAACGAATTTGTTTTATCTTGCACTTGGGTTCCGGGAGTTTGAGGTGTTGCCGATCTGGGATGAAGCGAATCCGTGTCAGGTGTATGTGATGGCACTTTCCGATCAAAAGCTGCCGAATGCCGGAATATCAGCCGGATTATGAGGAAAAAGCGATTTTTTCGGCAAAATCGCGGCATATTCCGTTCAGGAAATGATAATGGGGAAGCAGCGCACTTTTCTCAAAGCGGGCTGCTTCCCCATAATTGTATTGTGTATTTATGATGATATTGCGGCACAACAGCAGATCGTTACGGTATCCATGCTGCCGTTTTTCTCACAATATGCGAATAATCAGAACTTATCCAGCAAAACGGGCTCTTTTTGGACAGAAAAGCCCGTTTTTTCTGTATTTCGGAACTGATCGGGATTTTTCCGGAACAAATCGAGCAATGCATCCGAATATCCAGATTGCACAGAAACACCTGCGCTGCATAGATCAGAAATAATCAAACTGCACAATTCTTCAGGACAAAGAAACTGATAAAGATCACCGTTAGACAGCCCAATTATCAGTAAATACGTCCTTTTCGTGTGCGAATACATACCGCTTTTGTATACATCCTCATTTCTGTATCCGGAGAATGTCCAGACGACCTGATCGGTCGGAAGCACGATATTGGCAGCAGATGCGACGAAAAAGCGCCGGCTGACTGCCAGAACATCTGTCGAAAGCAGGTAGGCGCGGCTTTCTGCGAAATCCTGTTCTGCCTCGGCACGATCGACCCCAAAAAGGGCATATTCCTGCATGATTTTGCGATATTGCCGCCCAAAAAGCGCAGAAATCAAAATAATCGGGCATAAAACGTCCATTATCACCAAAAAAGGAAAAAAGATACCGATCAGGAAAAAAATCGCAGAAAGTGCCCAAAAAAGCAGCGTTCCGATGCCATAAACAAGCGCTGTCCGCCGGCAGAGCACACTTTTCAAAGAACCGTGATTTTCTGCTGCTTTTTCGTATTTTTCTCTGGATTTTGCCAGTTCTGCCTGTCTTTTCTGATAAATGCGGCTGTTCGGGTCATCCATAGCGGCGCTGCGCTGTTCCTGTATTTTGGGCTGCCGGAAAAAATAAAATCCAGCCCCGATGAATACCAGCGCAAAGATCAGCATGACGATCAAGCCGCCGATGCTTTTCAGGGCGCACAGGAAAAAGATGCCGCCTGCCAGAAACAGGCATCCGATGATGATGGAAAAAATGCCGCTTGCTGCTGTGCTGCGGCGCTTTTTTGCATCTGCTTTTGACGGGTCAATATAGTTATAAGACAATGGGGATATCCTCTCTCTCAAATCAATTGCATGCTGCCGAATGACGATCGGCGAGCAAGATCATTCTATTTTTCTATATGCAGCCGAAAAGAAGCCCGAAAGCATGTTGCAACGCTTTCGGGCTTATTCTATCATAATCTGCGGGAAATTGACAATTAAGCCTTGTCAACAGAACCGAACAGGCGCATTTTCTCCTCAACCTTTGCGCAGATTGCGTCAAAGCCCGGAGCCAGCAGCTTACGCGGGTCGAAGCCCTTGCCCTGCTTATCCTTGCCTGCTTCAATGTAACCGCGGGTTGCCTCTGCAAATACGAGCTGGCACTCGGTGTTGACATTGATCTTTGCAACGCCCAGAGAAATTGCCTTTTTGATCTGGTCATCCGGAATGCCGGTGCCGCCATGGAGAACCAGCGGCATATCGCCGACGGTCTTGTTGATGGCATCAAGTGTATCGAAGCTCAGACCTTCCCAGTTTGCCGGATAAACGCCGTGGATGTTGCCGATGCCTGCTGCGAGGAAATCAACGCCGAGATCAGCGATCAGCTTGCACTCCTTCGGATCTGCGCATTCGCCCTTGCCGATGACACCATCCTCTTCGCCGCCGATTGCGCCGACCTCTGCCTCGATGGACAGACCAAGACCGTGTGCAACATTGACCAGCTCAGTGGTCTTTGCAACGTTCTCGTCGATCGGGAAGTGGGAGCCGTCGAACATGATGGAAGTGAAGCCAGCCTTGATGCACTTGTAGCAGCCGTCATATGTACCGTGGTCGAGGTGCAGTGCAACCGGAACGGTGATGCCCAGAGATTCATCCATTGCCTTCACCATGGCAGCAACGGTCTTGAAGCCGCACATATATTTGCCTGCGCCCTCAGATACACCGAGAATGACCGGGGAATTGAGCTTCTGAGCAGTCAGCAAAACTGCCTTTGTCCATTCGAGGTTGTTGATGTTGAACTGACCGACTGCATACTTGCCGTCTCTTGCCTTGTTCAGCATGTCTCTTGCATTTACCAGCATAGAATTGATCCTCCTAATTTACGTTTCTGCCGGAGCAGTTCGCTTCGGCTAATTTTGTAACGAATCACCAAGGTGACCCATCTTTCTTATTATACACGATTTTTGCCAAAATTGCAATAGCAGGAACCAAATAAAATGCGAAACATCGTATGAACTTTCAAATACATTTTTTGTGCAAAAAAGCCGCCTGATACGGGATCAAACGGCTTTCTGTTTATTCAGATCAGATCTGCCCAGTCCGTCGGGATAGAAATGACGCTGTTCATCACATAATAATTCAGCACGATCTGTGCATCGGACGGTGTCACTTCGCCGTCACCGTCCAGATCCGCACCCGGAATGACTGCTGCATCTGCATCCATGAGCTGCATCAGCGCATTGTCCAGCACGATCTGCGCATCCATTGCGTCTACGCTGCCGTTATTGTTAAAATCGCCTTTCACCGCATAAGCAGGCTCATCTCCTGCGTAAACGTACCCAAAGCGGATGCAGCGGTCAATGTCGATGCCTTTGTCCGTGAGATACTGCAGCGTTTCCCGTTCGCCGATATAAACCGGATTGGGCTGGTGCGGCACTTCCGGATCTTCAAAATAAAAATCAACGAGCACATGTCCTTCTTCCTGGAGATCATTGATGCATACTTCGACATATCCGGACAAACCGCTTTCCTTGATGAATGCTTTCAGATCTGCATAGATTTTTGCCCTTTCCTGCTGTTCATTTTCAGGTTCACCGGCTGCATAAGCGTAAGCAAAACTGACGCAACGGTCAATGTCGATGCCTTTGTCCGTGAGATATTGCCGCGTTTCCTGTTCGCCGATATAAACCGGATCGGGCTGATCGGCGGTTTCCGGGTCGATCGAAAGGAAACTGACATAAACCTTTTCTTCGCCCCACACATCATTGGGATATACATAAATATAATAGTCCAAACCGCTTTTATGGAGGAATGCTTGCAGATCTGCGGCAATATCTGCAATTTCCTGCTGTTCATAGGCTGCGGGTGCTGTATATGCAGATGCGGAAACACCGCAGCACATCATCAGAACAGACATGCAGGCAGCTATGATTTTTTTCATAAGAATCATCCTTTCACATCAGTCACGGGTTTCTGTCGGAATCGGCTTCTTTATTTATAGTATATCACAGACAGATCGGTTCGTCAAGTGCATTTTTGTATGGATTATTTTTTTTTTTGTATAATTTGGCAAAACGGTGGCATAATGCCGGCATGGAAGGACGGTGTCTGACAATGAAACAATCTATTTTGCTGCTGTGTACGCTGCTGGCATCTTACGCAGCGGCTGACCTGATCCATACGGCGGATACGCTGCATACCATCGAAACCGGCGTGATCCGGCTGCATATCCTTGCGCATTCCGATTCGACTGCCGATCAGACGGCGAAACTGACCGTGCGGGATGCGCTGCTTGCACATGCCGCCGACTGGATCCCTGCCGATGCCGGTTTCGAGGAAGGATGCCTTGCTTTGCAGGCGCATCTGCCCGAAATTGCGCAGACTGCCCGTGATGCGCTTGCAGATGCAGGCTGTAAGCAGGATGTGCATGCCGCCTTTGCCGAAACCGATTTTCCGGAACGCACTTACGGCGATCTCACGCTCCCTGCCGGCAGATATCAGGCGCTGCGCGTGGAACTCGGGGCGGCGAAAGGGCAGAACTGGTGGTGCGTGATGTATCCGGCGCTCTGCATTCCTGCGGCTGCGGAATGTTCCGGTTTGCAGCAGCTCGGGGATGCCGCTTATGATATGACGGCGCATCCCGATGCCTATGAAGTGCGGCTGAAATGTCTCGATTTTCTGCGTGCGCTCAAAAAACGGCATGCATGAAAATGCTGCCCCCGCCGGGAATGGCAGAGGCAGCATGGGGTATTTTCGGATCAGCAGCCGCAGTTGTTGTTGCCGCAGCCGCAGTTATTGCCGCAGCCGTTTCCGCAGCACATGAAGAAGATCAGGATGAGAATGATGATCCACCAGAAGCCATTGCAATCATTTCCGCACATAGTTTTTCTCCTTTTCGTCATATGTGGTTTGCACCGCGTCCGGATCACGGTGTGTGGTTTGCGGGGGCTTTGCGCTCCCTAGTCTCATCATATGCAGCAGCCGGAATTGTGTTACTCGCTTTCGCTCCTGCGTATACTGTATCATGCTGCCATGCTGCTTTGCGACGGCAGATGTCTTTTATATTTGATCCGGAACAATCCTTTTGCTGCATATCGGCAAAAGACAATGCTATTTATGATGCGGGTCTGCATGCACGCTCGGTTCGTGCGGATGCCGCGCAATGGGGGGATCTCTTTTGCAGAAAGATGCTTATACCGGGAAAGCGCGTGCGATCATTGAGCATGCCGGAAAACAGGCGGAAGCACTCGGGCATAGTTTCATCGGCAGTGAACATCTCATTCTTGCCATGCTCGCGGACGGCAGCAATGTCGGCGCTGCCATTCTCCGGACAAATCGTGTGCCGTATCAGCGGTTTCAGCAGGCGGTGATCGCTGAGCTGGGAAAGGGTACGCCGGCTTCTCTGCCGGAACATGCGGAAACACCCGCTTTTCGCAGGATCCTGCAATATGCCGAACAATATGATCCGGCGCGGCACGATCGCTTTGCACCTGCTCCCGCAATGGATGAGGAACCGCATATCAGCTCCGAAACACTGCTGTTTGCGGTCTTGCAGGAAGAACACTGCGGGGCATCTGCCATTTTGCGCGGCATGGGCGTTTCACTCCATGCGCTGCGCAATGCCTGCTCCCGTTCCGGTCTGCCGCAGCAAAATCCTTCGGATGCGGATCCGCGCTTTGACCGCAAGGCTTGCCCGAATCTTGCAAAGTTTACCCGCTGCTTTACCGATCCGGCTGCCGCTGAAAAATATGATCCGCTGATCGGCAGAGATGCTGAATTGCATGCTGTTATGCAGATTTTGCTGCGCCGTACCAAGCATCATCCGGTCTTGATCGGGCAGGCAGGCGTGGGCAAAACAGCAATCGTGGAAGGCATCGCAAAACGCATTGTGCAGGGTGATGTCCCTGCTGCGCTGCGTCACAGAGTCATTCTCGCGCTCGATCTGACGGCGATGCTCGCAGGGGCGAAATATCGCGGCGATTTTGAGGAGCGCC
The DNA here is from genome assembly GCA_003446315.1 of Ruminococcus sp. GTDB lineage: Bacteria > Bacillota > Clostridia > Oscillospirales > Ruminococcaceae > Firm-04. The sequence goes on from DMBA01000253.1 coordinate 5,603, forward strand.
TGAAAGCCTGTATGGATGAGGCGGCACAGCATCCCGAAATGCTGCTGTTTATTGATGAACTGCATATGATCGCCGGAACCGGTGCGGCAGAAGGTGCAATTGATGCTGCCAATATCCTGAAACCCCGTCTTGCACGCGGCGGCTTGCAGATCATCGGGGCAACAACAGAGGAAGAATACCGGCGGGAAATTGAAAAGGATGCCGCCCTCGCAAGACGTTTTCAGCCTGTGCGAATCGCAGAGCCTACGCCGCAGGATGCCGTGAAAATGCTCAGCGGGCTTCGGCAGCGGTATGAGACATTCCATCATGTTGCGATCGGTGCGGATGCGATCGAAACGGCAGTACAGTTTGCGGTGCGGTATCTGCATGACCGTGCGCTGCCTGATAAAGCGCTGGATCTGCTTGATGAGGCATGTGCTGCAAAACGCATGCAGATCGAACAGGATGCGGCACAGATCGTGCACAGCAGCGATATTGCGCATGTGACTGCCGCAAAAACCGGTATCCCGACAGAAACGCTGACCGAATCCGAAGCTGACCGTCTGCTGCATCTGGAGGCATCCTTGCAGCGGCATATCATCGGGCAGGATGATGCCGTCAAAGCAGTTTCCGATGCCGTTCGCAGAAGCCGCGCCGGATTGCGCAAAGCCGGCAGACCCATCGGTGCATTTCTTTTTCTCGGTGCGACCGGTGTCGGCAAAACGGAACTCGCAAAATGCATTGCAGATGAATTGTTTGCAGGCAGCATGATCCGTACCGATATGAGCGAATATATGGAAAAACATGCCGTTTCCCGCCTGATCGGTGCGCCGCCCGGATATGTCGGCTATGATGCCGGCGGTTCGCTGGTCGAGCAGGTGCGCCGTGCGCCGTATAGTCTGGTGCTGTTCGATGAAATGGAAAAAGCCCATCCCGATGTGCTCTCGTTGCTGCTGCAAATCCTGGAAGACGGCACTTTGACCGACGGGCAGGGCGTAAAAGCCGATTTCTCTGAGACATTGGTCATTCTGACTTCCAATCTCGGCGCGGAAACGCTGCAAAACGGTGTCATCGGGTTTGCCGATGCCGGAGAAACAGAACGTGCAGAGCAGGAAAAACTGCTGTCTGTACTGAAAAAGACGATGCGTCCGGAATTGCTGCACCGTCTGGATGCGGCGATCGTCTTCCGCAGACTCTCTGCGCCCGATCTCACCGGCATCGCAAAACTGCAATTGCAGGAGCTTGCCGATCGTGCGGCGGCTTGCGGTGCGCCCCTCTCATGGACACCGGATGCCGAACAGCTCCTGATCGCATGTGCGGATACCGATCACGGCGGCGCCAGAGCCATTCGCACCGCTTTGACACAGCAGGCAGAACCGCTGCTGGCGGAGAGTCTGCTGCGTTCCGGAACCGGTGCAAGAAAGCTCTGTGTGCGAGGCGGTGCGCTTGCCGTTGAGGATGTGCAGCCCTGTGATGCCTGTGCAGATGCAAGCCCGCCGGATAAATCGGTATCTCCGATGGATTCGAAATGGGACGCTTGCTCATACCCCGCCAAATAGACAAATATCCCTTTGAAAACTCATTTTTCAAAAAGATAAGCAAATATGTGCTTTTTTGATTGTAACTGAAATCAGCACTTCCCGAAAAAAGAGCATCGCCCCGGAGCAGCCGAAGCGATGCTTTTGTTATGCTTAGATTGCGCAGTTTTGTTTGAGCAGCGAGAGGTCTACTGCGGTGAGCTTGCCGTCAGCGTTGAGGTCTGCACGTTTGCCCTGCGCTGTGTTCAGCGGTTTGATCCCCAGCAGATGCTGCTGCAGCAGAACGGCATCCAGTGTGTCGATCGTGCCGTCATCATTGAGGTCGCCGCTGCTGGTCGAAAAGCAGAATTTGTCAATGTTCAGCAGGAAGCCTTCGTCACCCGTGAACACAAGATAAAGCGTATGGACACCGGATGCTCCCGTGACTGCACAGGAGAAATCCTGCCATGTCTGCCAGCCGTCTGTTCCGGTCACGCTGCATTTGCCGATCTCTTTGCCGTCCGGTGCATCCAGCCGCAGCGAGATGGTGCCGCCTTCGGTCGCACTGCCTGCAAGCGCCGAGAATGTATCCGCGCCTGCGCCGAAATGGATGTTCCGGAATGCGATGTAATCACCGTCTTCGATATAGCCGACATCCATGCCGCCTGTTTCGAGTTCTTCTGTCTGGATGCCATACTGCCGGTCAAAGGATTCGGCTTCGATGACTTCATATGCACTGCGTGTCGGTTCCGGTTCATCGGAAAGTCCCCAGATTTCCAGCTCGTTGATGATCGGGGTACCGGCATCATGCTGCGCCGGCGTACCGATCTCGATGCGTGCATAACGGGCTTCGGTCGGCACAATGGTCTTTTCGCAGATGTTTTTGGTGTTGCCGTCTATGCTGTCTGCGACCGTCCAGTTTTCGCCGTCTTTGCTGAGCATGACCGTGAAGGAACGGGCGTTTTCCAGATATGCGCCGTTTGCGCCGCTGACACCTGCGAATTTTACGCCCCAGCGGCAGACCGGATAAACCTTGCCAAGATCGACTTCCAGCAGATTTGCTGTATCGGAGCCTTTCCAAGCAGTTGCTTCGGAGCCGTCAACGGCGTATTTCGCATCGCCGGCAGCCGCTGTTGCTTTTTTATTGCGTGCAACATTGCGCAGCGTGCGCGTATCAGTATCCTGAAGTTCGAGCATGCCGTTGAGCTTGTAAGTTTTGCCGGCTTCGGTATCAAAGGATATGGTCTGACCCTGATAGGATACGGTGCAGACATTGCCGGATTTGGAGGTGATCTCTGCGCTGACGAGTGTGCCGTTTTCCCATGCCTCATTGACGGTAAAGCCGCCGCGGGCACAAAGACCGTTTGCATGTCCGGTATTCCACTGCTGCGGCAGCGCCGGGATCAGCTTGATCTCGTCATTCTGGCTTTGCAGGAGCATTTCTGCGATGCCCGCAGTCAGACCGAAATTGCCGTCGATCTGGAACGGCGGATGTGCGTCCCAGAGATTGTCATAGAGTCTGCCGTAATTGTTGACCGGAGAGATCAGGAGCTTGACGATGTTGTATGCATGTGCGCCGTCTTCCATTCTCGCCCAGCAATTGAGCTTCCATGCTTCCGACCAGCCTGTGCCGTCATCACCGCGTGCATTCAGGCTGACAGCCGCCGCCGCTGCTAATTGCGGTGTATTGCGTTTGGAAATCAACTGACCCGGGAACAGATCATACATATGTGAGATGTGGCGGTTCTTTTCATTTTTTGCATCCCAGTCATATGCCCATTCCTGAATCTGTCCCCAACTGCCGATGGTATCGGGCTTGATGCGATTGAGTTTTGCATGCAGCACATTGGCAAAGGCATTGGTGCCGTTGAGGGATTCCGATGCTTCAATGACATTGCTGAACAGTTCCCGCGTCATGGCGTTGTCCATCGTGACACCGTAACTGCAAGCTGCGCCTTTTCCGCCGCTGGTGCCGGGGGCATTGACTTCCGGCGAAGTGCTGGGGAAGACCACAGAATAGGTTTGTCCGTCGATTTTGACATCGCGCATGATGGCATTCAGGAACTGTGCGCTGCCGTCCATGATCGGATAAACTTCCTGCAAATAATCTTCATCCTGATTGAACCGGTATGCGTCATAAAGCATATTGGAGATCCATGCGGCACCGGTCGGCCACATGCCCCATTCGCCGTCGATCGGGCCGGTGCGGTTCCAGAGATCGGTATTGTGATGCACGACCCAGCCTTCCGAAACGCCGTAGACATCCCTTGCAGTTTGATTGCCCTGCTTTTGCAGTGCTTTCGCCTTTTCGACGAACGGGCGGAAGCATTCTTCCAGATTGGTGGTCATGGCAGGCCAGTAATTCATTTCATAGTTGATATTGGTGGTATATTTGCAGCCCCATGCCGGGTCGCGGAATTTGTTCCAGATGCCCTGCAAATTCATCGGTTCGGAATCTCTGGATGCGGAGATCATCATATATCTGCCGTACTGGAACAGCACTTCGGCGAGTTTGGGGTCATTGTTTCTGCCGAAATTTGCAATACGGGCAGGAATGGGTGTCAGATTTTCGCTGCCGTCGCCGCCCAGTTCCACATCCACACGGCTGAACAGCTCCTGATAATCGGCGAGATGACTGCTCAGCAGCGCATCATAGGATTTTTCTGCTGCGGCGGCAAGATCGCTTTTCGCCATACCTTTTTCATCGCCGTTGCAAGTTGCATAGTCGATGAAATTGGTGCGGACAGATGTCAGGACGATGACCGAATCCGCGCCGGAAATGCTGATCTTCCCGCCGCTTGCGGTCATAGTGCCGCCGCTTGGGATCAGTTTGGTGCGTGTGGAGAACCACACAGCGAACGGCATGCCGTATTCCGAATCGCCGTGTCCGTTCATCACGAGCGTGTCATTGCCTTCCGTTTCGACCGAGAACTGATCCTTCAGGGAGCAGTCATAGGATGCGGTCAGTGAAACGCCGCCTGCTGTATTGCATGTGATCCGCGTGACCAGCACCTGATCCGGATGGCTGACAAAACTCTCGCGGTTATATTTCTTTCCGCCGCAGGAATAGGAGCAGCCTGCAATGGCGGTGTTCATGTCCAGATGCCGTTCATAGTCGGTGACATCCCGATGACCGGTATCCAGATTCAGCGTGCCGATGGATTGATATTTTGCCATTCCGCCGCCGATCATACCGGAGCCGATCGTTCTGTCTGCGGCGGGGTAATCGCCGGCGAGCATTTGCTGCCAGCATTGTTCCATGGTGTCTGAGGAGACTTTTTTGTTATTGGAGCCGGGGCAGCCGCTCCAGAATGTTGCTTCATTGAGGTCAAAGCGCTCTGTCGGGCAATTGCCGTAGACCATAGCGCCGATCCGTCCGTTTCCCAGCGGGAGCGCTTTATAAAAGGATTCGTCATTATCCCATGCATTGCCGGAGAAAGCGGTTCCGGCAGCGCTGTCATAATGCAGAACCAGATCATTGTAATCTTCTTCTGCATATACAGTTGCGGATTGCAGCGAAACCGGTTTGATTCCGCTGTTTGCTGCGGCACAAAATGCTGCGGCAAGTAAAAAAGCAGAGATTTTTTTTGCGTGCAGGTTCATAGAATATCCCCCTTTGACTGATCGGATTGCGTTTTTTGTTTATGGATCGCTGAATAAACCGGTATCCCGATGGATCCGAAATGGGGCGCTGTCCCATACCCCGCCAAAGGAACGGATGTCCCTTTGAAATCCCGTTTTTCGAAAAGAGCGCAAATATGTGCCTTTTTCATTTGTAAAGGAGAGCAGGGCGCTTCAGAGACAGCAGCCCCCGTGATAAATCCGCCGGAGACACGTTCATCAATGGTTTTGTATCATGTGCGGGCGCTTCTTGTCAGGAATTGCATCATAGATCTTGCATCAGCTTCGGTCACCTTGCCGTCCCGGTTGAAATCGGAAGCGGGATGGAATGTATCAGCGCCGAACAGTTCTTGTTTGAGCATGGTCAGATCTCTTGCGTCGATCTTCTGATTGCCGTCCAGATCGCCGTAAAGCAGATCATCTGCGGGCAATGCAAGTGCGATGCGGTCGATGGAAGGTGCAGTGCCGGAATTATTATAGAGCCGGATGCTGTTTGTGCCGGCTTTCAGTTTTACGGTCACGCTTGCGGCACGAATGCCTTTCCAGTCATTGCGGTTTGCGTAGCAGCCGTCGAGCTGTGCGGCGAACTGCCCGTTTGCGTCGATCTTGAGCGAACGCGGTTCACCGGAGAGATAATAGATGCGCAGGGTATATTCACCGTCTGCCGGTGCTTCCACATTTTCGAAGGTCACGCTGCCGTTATTGCTGCCGCCGATATATCCGACAAAGCCTGCATTGGAGCAGTATTTTGCATCCTTTCCGGTCGTGATGACGGCATTGTTTCCGATCTTTGCAAGCTCCGCTTCATAGCTCTTGTAGTTGGAATACGGAGTGGTGAGATTCATATTGTTTTTGGTCAGCTTGATGACGAAGCCGCCGTTTTTCAGGAGTTTTTCGGAGATGGTGTCATCCTTGGTCAGACCGGTCAGCACGCGGAGATCCAGTGCAGAGCCGTCTGCGTTATCCGCAAAGATATAGGCATTATAGAGGCTGTCATCTTCGCCGATCAGCTCGGAGAGCCGGAACGAAACCGTCCGTGCAGCGAGCGTGGATGCGCCGATATACCAATCCGCACCGCTGCGGCGTGCCGTGACATTGAATGCCATCGGTCTGCCGTCAATGACATGCATATCATCCCATGCCACCGGAACATCATTGAGCAGGATCAGTGCCGGCGAGCCTTCATAGGTATAAACGGATTGTGCGAAATGCTGTACGCCGGATTCAATGGTCACGACATCTGCAAGTGCAAAGCCTGCCGTTGCTGCAATGCCGTAGATCGGAAGACCGGTCGGTGTGAAGTCCGCAGAGCCTGCAACATTGCGCGTGAAGGTATAAGAAACGCGGTTTGCAAGGGACGGTGCTTCGAACCATTTGTAATATTCCGAACCGTTGACCGCTTCATAGGAAACAATGTTCGGATAAGTGCGGCTTTCACCGCGGGGGAGTGTGCAGCCGTGGAACAGCACCATCAGCTTGTTCTGTGCCGCAATGTCCATGCACCAGTACATCTGCTGCATGGTTTCCTGTGTATCGCTTTCGTAGTAATCGACCTTTACGCCCTTGACACCCAGTGCCGAGATGCGCTCGAATTCACGTTTGATCGTTGCCTGATCGAGCAGCGAATAGTAAGGATATGCAGGATTGCCCTGGCTGTCTTTATAGCCGGAATGTCCCTTGTTGTTGACACCGTACCAGAGCCAGATGCCGATGCCTTTTTCTGCGCCGTAATCGCACAGTTCCTTGATTTTTGCACCGCTGTCATCCCAGAGCGCCCAGCCGAAGTCAACGCAGACATAATCCCAGCCGTTTTCTGCTGCAAAGTCGATATATTCTTTCTGCATGTGATATTCGACCGGTGAATCGCCGCCGCTGCTCCACCATGACCACGCAACTTTACCCGGTTTGACCCAGCTTGTATCGGTCAGGACAGAGGGCGGATTGAGATTCAGCACCAGATCACTGGAAGCCATCTGATCCAGTGAATCGCCGATGACAACGGCACGCCATGGCGTATGGAAGGAGCCGTTCATGGAGATGCCTTCCACCTTTACGCCGCCTTTGAACCGCAGGCTGTGATAATTGCCGAGGAACTGCAATGCGCCTGCACAATACGGATTCGGCTCGTTGAACACATTTGCTTCTGTCACCGTGACCCAGTAATGGTCAGCGATCACGCCGGTATACGGACAGGAATATGTGGATGATGTTTCGTTGCTGCGATCTTTCGGAAGCTCCACCATATCCCATTCATATGTGGCGTTTGGCCAGTTGCCCCAGAATGTGCAGTTGCCGGGGAACATCACCTGTGTTGTTTCCTCTTTGATGGATGCGCCGTGATTGAGGGCATAGCGCACGCCGATGCCGTCATCATAAACGCGCAGGATCACCGTGAGGATGCTGTCGCCTTTGACCAGCGGGAAGGAGAGCTCATTGTAATGGTCACGAATTGTGACATGTTTGCCGCAGGGCATGGAATAGGTTTCGTCATGTTCCGTGCGGGACGCATCCGGCGCATCTGTTGAGAAACCGGCGGAAAGATTTTCTGTTGTTGTGACAAGACCCAGCTTAGAGGGCAAAATCACCGTATCACCGTTCTTTTCGGTGGAATAATAGAAGCTGCCGCCGCCGCTTGTCCAGAATTTCGTGACCAGTGTGCCGTCCGGCGAGACTGTTTGCAGCTCCGGCACACTGAGCAGCGGCGTACCGTCCGGAGCAGCGCCTTCTTCCTGTCCGCCGCTGATGCCGACACTGAGCGTATCTGCTTCGAATGTATAAAGATATGCAGCATCATCCGGCAGATCTTTCATTTGTGCGGGTGTCAGCGGGTAATCATAAAGGGCGATGTCATCCACGCTGCCCATGAGGTCGTGGTCAGTATAAAGCGAATGTCCGATCGCATTATAGATATAGCCGTTCAGCAGCCCTTCGCCGAACAGATTCTGACAGGACGGGATCAGCGCATCTGCGCCGCTGCCTGCCGTGATCGAAAGCGGATTGCCGTCCAGATGATAAACGGCACCATCCGGCGAATAAGTGACCGTGAGCTGATGCCATGCGGTATCTTTCTCTGCGGAGACTGTGAAAATGGAACGGTGTGCATCGTCATTTGCAGTGGTGCTGCCGGATCCGGCAAACACGCTGGTGCGGAACAATGTACCGTCATTGAGATCCATGGAAAGATCGGGGGAATTGTATCCGTTGGTATTACCGGTGCCCAGCGGAACGGTCGCAAACTGAAAGAGGCGGGTATAATTTTCTGCATCGGCATCGAGCCGGAAGCGCATGGAGAAGCTGAATCCGTTTGCGCACTTTTCAGAGAACCATGCCGGAAGCTGGAGCCATCCGGCACCGAATGCCTTGCCGCTGAGGTTCAGCACATCGGAATTCAGGGTGCTGTCATGCTCGATCCGGGCACCGCTGCCGCGAATAACAGCATCTGCATTTGCGCCGCTGCCCTGATTGCTGACATGGAATCCGGAAGCGGATGCTGCCGCTGCGGAATGCGGCTTTGAGAATACCGGAAAGCAATTGGTCTGCGTCAGCAAAACGGCTGCCGCTGCTGCGCTGACGGTGCGCAGCATGTTTCTTTTTCTTTGTTTCATATGATCCCTCCTAAAAATGACATGAAACATATGTCTGTTGTATCGGAGTGGCAGTTCTGCCGCCATTTCCCCATCATTATTATAACGTAAAAAAGAAATGCGCACAATGTGAAAATTGTAGAAAATATGGACAAAGCGAAAGGAAATCGGTTATTTAACAAAACGGGGAGAACGATTAAGCGTCTGATACACGAACAGTCATTGTTTTGCCTTGTTTTTTTGTTTTTGCTATGGTATAATAGATGTAAGTCCGATATAAGGAGCAAAGCGAATGGAAAAGCCAAAGAAAAACAAACCATACATGATGTATCTGAAACAATCGCTTACCGCTGTATCAGGTATATCGTGACGGAAAGAATGCAGTCTATTATGAGATGATGATATTTGACAGTACATTAGAAGAAGTCGCTGTGGCACTTGCGGTGATCTGCGACCATGTTTCCGACAAGGCGGACAGTACAAGATACAGCGAATGAGAAAGGATTTGTTATGGGATTTTTTGATTTTTCCGGCGGCGGAAATATGGGATTCGGCAGCGTGAAGAACGTGCAGAATTTTACAAATGAACAGCTTTTTGAGAAGCTGTCAGCGATCAGGGTCAGCTTTGGTACGCCGATCATGGGCGATATTTACGGAACGCAGTCGGTCATGTATAAGAACATCACGCCGTACTATGATATTTTCGTTCGGGTACATAAAGACAAGATCATCATGGGCAAGATCGGCACGGACGGGACAAACAGCGTAGATACTGCGATGCAAATGGAATCCGAAGTGATTTTAGGCAGCAAGAACGCGGAAAACTCCTATGCAGACAGAGCCGTGGACGAGCTTCTGGAGGTCATCAAAAAGCTGGAAAACGGCGAATCTGTCACGATCACAGATGAAGCGATGCCTGCCAATACCGCAACAGGCGAGCCGATCGCACTGTATATGGAGCAAAAGCTGTTCTCTCTCAAACCGAGATTTGATGTGTTCGATCAGGAGAAAAACGTGGTGTTCCATGTGGAAGGCGATATTACCAGCCACAGCTTTTCCATTCAGCAGGACGGCAGAGAGGTCTTGAAGCTGAAACGGAGGATCGCAAAGATCATGGATGAATATGTCCTTGTCAGGAACGGCGAGACAGTTGCTGATCTGAAAAAGAAATTCCGCATCGTAAACCCCGAAGTCAGCGGAACGGTAAACGGCGCTGAACTGCGTATCATGGGCGACCTGATGGGCATTGACTACGACATCAAGATAGGCGGAAGGACAGTCGCCCACGTCGATCAGGACAAGGCACACTGGTCGGACTGCTACCGCATCAGCATCAAGGACGAGGA
>DMBA01000253.1:15728-15964 GCA_003446315.1 Ruminococcus sp.
TGCAGGATATTGTGATCGCACTTGCAGTGATCTGCGACCATGTTTCCGACAAGGATTCCACATGGCGGCATTAAAACGAACAGAGGTCAGGACAAAACGTTCTGACCTCTGTTTTTTTATAGCAATTTGATATTATCGGAGCAATGCTCTCTTGCGTAAAGGCAGATCAGCGCCGCCACAGCACCTTGCAGGCGGTATTTCGTACCGACACCGGGGATATACTGTGCGTCCTGATT
>DMBA01000148.1 GCA_003446315.1 Ruminococcus sp.
CGATCGGATTGTCTGCATGCGAAATGATAGGCGCAGTCTGCGTCAATACAGACAAACAGACTACACCCGCCGCACAAATAGCGAGTTCCTTTTTCATAATTTCCCCCTAAGTGACATATCTCTTTTTTACTTTTTATGGTTTACCGGATGGTACTTATATTATAATTCGCAAACCGGTTGTTTTGCAACGGTAAATCCGCAGGAAAACTGGACAAAATGCAGAAAATTAAGCATAGTCACTTAAACACAGTACACATTGCAAAAAAAATTGTGCCCATGTCCTATGAGCACAATGTATATTTTTATGCATCATATGAAACCGATGTGTCCGCAACGGCTTCTTCATAGATCCGATCAGAATATGTGCCAGATTCTGTGATATCAACTGCAAAAGCGTTCTTTTCTGCAAGACCGTATGGCAGACATATACACCGATGACCCATGTCAGCACTGCCCGAATGAACGCATTTCCGTATCGGATAGGTCGTATGATTCTATCAAATATCACATAGCTGCATTTATTCTCTTTATAGCACATTTTTGAAATAAAGCAATGCTTTTATGCGCACATTTCTTATTCCTGAAACAAATCGGCATACGGAACATGCACAAAAGCATCCGTTTCATAAAAGCGATCTGCGCACACAGCGATGCAGCTTGTATCCGTTTCCATGACAGAGAAACAGCACCCGAACCGTTCGAACAATGCATCATCCGTTCCGGAAAAATCATGCTCCTTCAATTCATACACGATCCCGCATCCGAGATATTTTCCATAGGCTTCTTTCAGCGCCCAATAGCGGCAAAACAGCCGGTCCGGATGCGCACATGCAGAAAGAGCATGCAGTTCGCCTTCGCCGCACACCATTTTCGAAACGTCCGTCCTGACTTCCGAAAGATTCTGATAATCAATGCCGCAGCGATTGCTGCCGATCACACAGGCAGCGCCTTCCGCGCAATGGCTGATGCTGAATGCTGCATCTCCGCCGTTTTCCGGATATGGCTTTCCGTTTTCATCTGTTTTCCAGTAGGTCTGCGGCGCAGATCCGAATTCTGTTTTCATGCCGTATTGATACAGGCGGTATGCTGCCGCACACAGAATGCGGTCTGCTTCCCGTTTATATTTTTCCAGACGCGCACGGCGTTCTGCCGGCAGCAGCGCGATCTGTTCCGGTGCGATCTGCTCCGGTAAATTGTTGCAGTAATAAACCAATTGCTTCACCTTTTTTTTATTTTCATTATAGCATAAAATGCGGGAAAAAGCAACGATGCACAATACGTTTCTCTCCCAATTGTTCATATGCAAGAACGCACAACCGCGCCGGCAGGTAAAAAGTCCATCATTTCTTCATTTTATCGACGGGGAAGCCCCGCTGCATATTTGCTTCGCATTTATTATGCGTGATATGCTGCACAATGCGTTTCTCTCCCAATTTTTCATATGCAAGAACGCACGACCGCGCCGGCAGGTAAAAAGTCCATCATTTCTTCATTTTATCGTTGCATTTTTTCGGTTGATATGCTATAATGAAAACAGCATCATTCTTTGTAAAAAATGCATGAACATTCTATAAAACAGGGGGATGAATGATGAGATTCAAACAAACCGCAATGTGCCTTTCAGCCTGTATGCTCCTGACATGTGCAATGTCTCAGCCTGCATCTGTAAAGGTGCAAGCCGCTGCACCCGCCGTCTGTGCAGGATATGCCGATACCGCAAAACGGATCATCAGCGGCGCTTCTTACACGATTTGTCCGCGGCTCAGCGGAAAATGCGTTTCTGCGGATGCAAACGGAAATATTTATCAATGGGAAGCAACCGGCAATGCCGATCAGCAGTGGAACATCATCCGCACACCGGATGGCTGCTGCGCCTTTCTCTCCGCCGCAAACCCGTCTCTTGCCATGACCGTTGAAGGCGGCGACAGCAAAAACGGCAATAACTTCTCGCTCTCACCATATACCGGTGATGATGCACAGCATTTCCGCCTGACCCGCACCGATGATGCATATATCATTCGCGGCAAAAACAGCGGCAATGCCGCCATGGATGTCTATGACATCAGCTATGAAAACGGTGCCAATATTGACCAGTGGGATTATTGGGGCGGCGAGGGTCAGAAGTTCTATATCCGTCCGGTAAACAGGCAATACAGCTTCCTGCGCGGCGATCTTGATTTTTCCGGTACACTGGATGCACGCGATCTGACCTTGCTCAAACGCGGCATGCTGTATGGTTTTGATGATATCATGGCACAAATTGCAGATATGACCGCGGATGACAAAAACACCGCAGCCGATGCCGCTTTGCTCGCCGGTCTGCTGACGGCAAAGGATACCGATGCGCCCGCAATGTGCAATATCCCATATGATGAAAAAGCGGCTGCTTATCTCTTTGCATATTTTCTCGGCAATGCACCGGAACAGGAACGCCTTTCTTATGCCGTATCTCTGGACGGTTATCACTTTACGGCACTGAACGGCGGAAATGCGGTCTGGCAGTCATCTGTCGGTACCAAATGCATCCGGGATCCGTATATTCTCAAAGGCGAAGACGGGTTCTATTATATGCTCGCAACGGATATGAAATCCTCACTCGGATGGAGCAGCAACCGGAATCTCATCACAGCCAAATCAACGGATCTGATCCACTGGTTTGATGAATCGCTGATCGAGATCGCAAACAAATATCCGAACATGATGAATTGTGACCGTGCATGGGCACCGCAGGCAATTTATGATCCGGAAAAAGCATCCTATATGATCTATTTTGCAGCGCGTGTGCCCGGAACAGACGACCGCACCGTAATGTACTATGCCTACAGCAAAAATCTCCGGACACTGGATACCGCACCTGCGCTGCTTTTTGCACCGGCAAACGGCAATGATGCGATTGATTCCGATATCATCTTCCAGAACGGCATATACTATATGTATTATAAAAACGAAACCAACAAACGCATTTACCTCGCAGAAGCCGACCATGCGTCCGGCCCATACCGGGAGATCAAGCAGGTTTCAGAAGGAAATCTCGGTGTGGAAGGCCCGAATATTTATCATTCCATTGATTCGGATGAATGGCTCATGATGTCTGATGCTTACGGAAACGGCTACTATGTCATGCAGAAAACGACCGATCTGGAAAACTTCACAACCGTCAGCAGAAATGACTACAGCTTCAATTTCACACCGCGCCACGGCTATGTCATCCCGATTACCGGTGAACAGTATACTGCTTTGATCCACGCATTTCCTTCTGACAATCTGCACACGTTCAATACCGGCGTTCGTTCTGTTTCCGTTTATGCAGATTCCGGATCAAATGTCCGTCTGCCGGAGACTGTGACTGCTGATTACAGTGACGGCGGCTCGATGGAGCTTGCTGTTGCATGGGATGAAAATGATCTGGCGCAGCTGCGGAATGCAGGTGCCGGCACATATACCGTTTCCGGAAGCGTGCTCGCAGCGGACTATCAGAATCCGTTTATTGCAGAACGAGCCGATCCGTATATTGTCAAGGGTTCAGACGGATACTACTATTTTACCGCGTCTTATCCCGCTTACGGCAGCGCCGATAAAGGCTATGACCGCATTATTCTGCGGCGCAGCAGAACCGTTGCAGGACTTGCGGATGCGGAAGAAAAAACGATCTGGAATGCCCATCCGGACGGCTTGATGTCCCGCCATATCTGGGCACCTGAAATGCATGAGATCGGCGGCGCATGGTATATGTTTTTTGCAGCAGGTACGAAACAAAACGTCTGGGCGATCCGTCCTTATGTCCTGCGCTGTGACGGCGATCCCTATACCGGAAGCTGGACAGAATGCGGACAGATGCAGGCAAGTTCCGGCGATACATCATCGTTTGCAGGATTCTCGCTCGATATGACCTACTTTGAGAATCAGGGGAAGCATTATGTGATCTGGGCAGAGATCAAAGGCGATTCTTCCCTGTTTATGGCGGAGATCAATCCGGAAGAACCGTGGAAGCTGATCTCTAAGCCCATTCTGCTCACAAAACCCGAATATAACTGGGAGCTCGTCAACAACCGCGTCAATGAAGGCGCTGCTGTGCTGAAAGCAAACGGAAAGGTATATGTCTATTTTTCGGCATCGGGAACCGGTTCGGAATATTGCGTCGGAAAACTGGAAGCATCTGAAAACGCCGATCTGATGAACCCCGCAAGCTGGAAAAAATACAATACGCCGATGCTGAGTTCTTCGGATCTGGACGGAGAATCCGGGCCGGGACACAATTCCTTTGTCACGGATGAAAACGGCAATCTTCTCATCGTCTATCACGCAAGACCGTCTTCTCATGACGCAAAGGCATGCGGGACATATTCCTCGGATCCGCTTTATGATCCCTGCCGTCATACCAGAATCCGTCAGGTCTATTTCGGCGCAGACGGGGAACCGGATATCGCCGTCAAAACAAATGATTTCCTTCGTCCGCAGTACCGGACGGTCACCGCTTCCGTGACAATCGGCGACAATTAACCAATCGCACCGCAAAAACCGGAAGCTGAACACTCAGGAATGTTGTGTGTTCAGCTTCCGGTTTTCCATAAATCGGATAATCAAAATATGCATGCGCGCTGCGGCGATCATCAGAATCGTTCCGATGATAATTTGCAGCGGATATGTCCACATGACACCATCTTTTGAGACTAAAAAAACAAGGATGGTCAGGGCTGCTGCAGGCGGCAGATAGATGCCGATTTTCCGCATGATGCATGCAGTCATCAGCATCGCAGCAGATGCCGTCACAAAAACAGGCAGACCGCCGTAAACAGAAAGCGAAAGGCAGCCTGTCCCGACTGCTGCACAGCATCCGATCAGCAATACCGCTTTTGCCGGATGCAGTTTCTCCAATGTTTCCGGCTTCCGGAATTCGGTAAAAGCGACCAGAAGCGGCGGCGCAGCAAGCAGTTTCACGCCGCTGATGCATGCAGCAGCTATGACGGCAGAGCCGCAGACCCAGCACAGCAGCATATCTGCCTGATCCTGTTTTGATGGCTTCGGAAGCGGCGTAAATGCATGCTTTTCTACATATCCGAAACGTTCGGCAAGCAGGCGCATGCCCAGCACGGTCGCCGTCAGCAGAACGGCTGAGACCGGATATACGACCGATCTGCTTTGCAGCATCACCGGCAAGACCACCGCTGAGATCATCGGTGCAAATCCGGTCTGAGAGATCAGCAGCAGCAAAGACGCAATCAAAAATGCAAGCATCATTTGCAGCATCAACGGAAGCGGGATCAGCCGCACGATCAGCATACCGGTCACAGCGCCGAT
>DMBA01000203.1 GCA_003446315.1 Ruminococcus sp.
CCGACCAGAGTCTTGAAGAAAGACGGAAAGCCCACAAAGAAAAAGGGACAGATGTGGATCGTCTGTACCGGTGCAGCTGCCTCCAGAAAGATAGCGTTGTATACATACCGTGACAGCCGAAGCAAAACTGTTGCGGAAGAATTACTGAGTGGGTGCACGGGTGTGGTGCAGACAGACGGTTTGCAGTCTTACGGCAGCGGAGATTATGAGCATGCGGGATGCTGGGCGCACGCACGCCGCCGTTTCTTTGACCGTATTCCGGAAGGAGATACCTCATGCCCTTCGGTACAGATCGTTGCCCTGATCGATAATGCGGCAGAATATGAAAGAAGCGCAAGGAAACAGGCATATACTGCACAGCAGATTCATAAAATGCGGTCAGAAAAAATAAAGCCGCTTCTGGATCAGGTATATGAGATCATCCATACATTGCATCCCGGCAAGGACTCTGCGCTTGGCCGGGCAGTCACCTATGCCCTGAACCAGAAAGAAAAGCTGTATCTGTTTCTGACTCATCCGGAGGTTGAGATGACAAACAATCTGGCAGAACGTACCGTTAAGCCGTATGTCATCAACCGTAAGAATTTCCTGTTCAGCGATACGGAAAAAGGTGCAGATGCCAGCGCAGCAGTCATGAGCATCATTGAAACAGCCAAGAGAAACAATCTGGATGTGTACGGTTACCTGCTCTACCTTCTGACCGTGCTGCCGGAAATGGGTACCGATCCGACAGAAGATCAGATCAAATCCGTCATGCCATGGAGCTTCGCTCTTCCGGCATATTGCAAGCAAACATACAGTGAGATACAGTAGGCGTTACACTGTTTCATACAATTGTGTACAGTTTGCGTTACATTGATACTTTTTGAGCCGAGGATGTTCCTCGGCTCGTTTCTTTATGAGGTGGGTCTAGAATGGTTGGCGTTTACGAAAAGTAATAGCATTGCCATAAAAAGCAATTGTCTTCTATGCGGGAATGTGCTATAATGAGGGCAGAGATGATGCGCGGCGCACGGGGCGCGGCACATGAAAAGGGGGATTCATCTATGAGAAAGCACACAGCTTGCAGGAGAATGTTTGCGGTAATGGCGGCACTGTCCGTGATGGCGGCGGCAGTACCCGCTGCACAATCAGCGGGGGAGCATCCGGCTGCGGTGACGGCGGCGGCAGCAGATACCGGCAGCCGTCTCCGAGTGGACATCAACAAGAATGACGGCAGAAAGGCATCCTACGCCAAAAACGCGGAAAACTGGCTGCTGGCGGAGGGCGCATCTGCGTCGTATGCCGTGGGCGGGGTGACCTTCAGGCTCTCGAACGGCGGATCTGCCGGCGGAAATGTCACCGGCGCCAACAACAAAAAGCTCCAGCTCCAGAGCGGCAATTATCCGCGCATGACCATGGACGGCGCCAAGATCAAGGACGGCGATAACGGCGGCGTGCTGAAGCTGGAGATCAGCGGGCTGAGCAGCGGTGCACATTCGCTGCAAATGTGGCACTGCAATACCGACGGCTTTACCAACAGCAGCCTGAGCATTTCGGTCAACGGAAACAAGGTGCTGACCGGCGTCAGATGCCCGACCAATGTCACCGATGAGAACGATGCGGGCATTTCCTATGTCACATGGGAGGGCAGCAGCGTGACCATTCTCATTTCGCCGGAGGGCGGCGGCAGACAGGACGTTGCATGGCTCAACGCCTTTGAGCTGGACGGTTCCGATCCCGTGAACGGTGTTTCGCGGATGTCGCCTGCGGATCAGGAGAATCATCTGGATCCGGCAGAGGGGCTCTCGTGGACTGCCGGCAGAAATGCGCGGTCGCATGATGTGTACATCGGCACGAGCTATGATGCCGTTTTCCGCGCAGATACGGGATCACCGGAATTCAAGGGCAATCAGGCCGGCACATCCTATGTGCTGGATGACAGCTTCTCCTCGATCCCGACCTACTACTGGCGCGTCGATACCGTGACGGATACCGGTACGGTGAGGGGCGCGGTGTATTCGTTCAAAGTCAGACGCCTTGCCTTCCCGACCGCGGAGGGCTACGGCAGATTTGCACGCGGCGGCAGAGGCGGCACGGTGTATCATGTCACGAATCTCAATGATTCCGGAGAGGGCTCCCTGCGGTACGGTCTGGAAACGCTCAAGGGACCGCGCACCGTCGTATTTGATGTGGGCGGCGTCATCGCGCTGAAATCAGTGCTCTGCATTCCGGAGGACGGCGGCGATGTGTATGTCGCCGGACAGACCGCCCCCGGCGACGGCATCACGCTCATCAATTACACATTCGGCGCCATGGGCAGCGAGGATGTTGTCATCCGCGATGTGCGCACCCGCGTCGGAGATGTCTCTGGGCAATCCATGGGCGGCATGGGCATTGCTTCCTGCAATCACACGATCATCGACCACTGCTCTGTTTCGTGGGCAACGGACGAGGGCCTTTCCTCGCGCGGCGCCTCGAATATTACGTTCCAGTGGAATATCATCGGGGAATCGCTGCACGATTCCGTTCACTATGATGCGGGCGACCGCGGTTCGGGGACGGAAACGCATTCCTTTGCGGCATCCATCGGCGGATATGTCGGGTCATTCCACCACAATCTGCTGATCGACTGCACCGGACGGAACTGGTCGCTTGCCGGCGCGCTGGAACAGGACGGCGTGACCTACGGCGGCGCACTCGATATCCGCAACAATGTGGTCTACAACTGGCGCGACCGCACCACGGACGGCGGCGCAAGGTTCGTGCAGTTCGTGGGCAATTACTACAAGGCAGGCGCGGTCTCGGATACCTCGCTGCATCTGGTCTCCGTAGACGGCAATGAACTCGGTCTCAGCGATATGCAGCGGCTCTATGCGGCGGGCAATCTGAAAGCAGCGCAGAACGGTTCGGTGCTTATCGCGGCAAATGCGGATGAATGGGCATCGGGCAAGGCGAAATCCGGCGGCAAGAATTCGACCAACCAGACCGTGCGCAGCGATGTGCAGTGGTTTGAGCCGTATGTCAATACTGAAACTGCCGAAAATGCGTACAAATCCGTGACCGCAGGCGCGGGCGCGACCGTTCCCGCGTGGGATTACATCGACAGCCGCTACATCAAAGAGGTCACGACTGGTTCCTATACCTACACCGGCTCTAAGCAGAAGCTCAAGGGCATCATCGACTCGCAGAGCGATGCGGGCGGCTATCCGGACAGCAGCAGATTCAGGGGCGGCACTGCCCCCGCCGATACCGACCGCGACGGCATTCCGGATACATGGGAATCTGCGCACGGTCTCAATCCGGCAAATGCAGCGGACGGCGCGGCAGTCTCGCTCTCGGGCGACGATTATACGAATCTGGAGCTGTATCTGAATGAGCTGGCGGGCGATCCGGTGGCATTCAACGGGAATCCCGTTCCGCCGGAACCGGTCTCCGGCGAACTGATCGCATCGGTCGAGGTGCTGGATCAGCAGTACGCTTCCGGCTGGCGCATTGACCCCGCAGCAGAAGCAGGGGATGCGGTGTTTACCGACCGCACGGAGGAGCAGGCGGCGATCACATCGCTGCCGGGAAGGCTCACCGGCGCGGAATTGCTCCTCACTCCCTGCGATGCGAAAAAATCCGCGGCGGAACAGGCGGTTCTGACTGCGGCGCAGGATATCACGCTCTATGTCGGGCTCGACAGCCGCGTGGAAAATGTGCCTGCGTGGCTCGCGGGCTGGGAGCGGGAATCCGGCACCGTAGAAACGAGCAATGATGTGACCTTTGTGCTGTATTCCATTCCGCTGCACGCCGGCGATACCGTCCGGCTCGGCGCGAACGGGCAGTCGGCCTTCTGTATGAACTACATCGTGCTGGCGGCGGCAGGCATCCGCCTGATCGGAGATATCAATTCCGACGGCTCGGTTGACCGCGCAGATGCCGTTACCTTGCAGCAATTTCTGCTGACCGCGCGGATGCTCTCCGAGCAGCAGGCAGAGCTGGCGGATCTCAACGGGGACGAGAAAATCACGGCAGTGGATCTGTCGCTGCTGAAGCAGATCCTGCTCAGCTGAGGCGGCGGAATGAGGTGTCACCGACGGATTATAAATGGGGCGCTGCTCGCTTACGATTCATTTACGAATAGAACCACCGGTAAAAGATATTATAATTTGCTTACTTTCTCTCTGACCATCATCAGCGCATAGCCAAGCAGATTGGTGCCTTTCCAGTTTGCTCTGTCAAGCCTGTCCGGATCCGTCATGGAAAGCCCGATGCCCCAGATTTTATCATGTACCGCACATTCTGCCAGCAGTGCGTCACCGGTATCTTTGAGCATCTTCAGCAGTTCGGGGTTCTGGGCAAACTTGGCAACAAGTCCTTCATACACAATGATCTGCCGGACACCGTTCCAGTGATGTGTGTCAAAGTTCTTTACAAGCCGTCCCAGCGCCTTGATCTGCGCAACATCACTGGATTCCAGAATCTTCGCTGCGATTTCAGCATCATGGAAACAAAGGGCTTTCTGATACATCATGTATTGTTCCATTGACGAGTATTTGATTCCCTTGACGGTGAAATCTGAAAGATACCAGTTGCTCAGATAACCATTTTCTTCATTTGGATTGTGGAAACATACAACTTTCATTGTGGCTCTCCTTTTTCTCAATTCCCTTTTCGGATGATGAAGCGACGGCCTTTTGTCCATCAGCTGACAGATTATGTTATCATGAACCAGGTTTCCAGAACCTCTCCGGTCACGGCATCAACATAAACATCCGCCGCGACCGCACAGAGCACTGCGCTTTGAGAACAGCATTTTCAAGCAGCGATCGAGTGGCTGCGCTCCTCTAATTATAAATTCTTGCATGTAGTCTCCTTTCCAATGATATCGGCTATTAATAGATAATCATGCCGACAACAATTCTTTCTCAAGAGCTTCTTTGACGCTTTGTAGTTCTAATTCTTCTGGGGTGCATATTATTTTAAGTACGACTGTATCCCATTCAATATTTGAGAATGAATGACCAGCCTTTGTGACTTTCCAAGTGTCTTTCCCTAATTGTTCGCCTAGTTTGGTTCTCATATATTCTCCATCAAGACATTTTATGGCTAATCCCGCAGCAACAATCCTTTTGTTGATTTCACGATTAGAGCATCCCACAATCCTGCCTAATTGTGTTGCAGTCATTTGTGTTCCGGTCAAATTATCAATAATGTGAGGCGGAAGAAACGGCTCCGGCAATTTTTCAACGATGGGTGGAACAGATGATATAACCTCTTCGATACCCTTCTGAGCTGCATCGTGTACTGGTTTAGCAAGATTAACCGCCGACTCAGAAATAGGAACAGACTGCTTAGCGATGATTTGCTTGGAAAGGGAAACTTGTGGTGTCACCTTATCAGTTACTTTAGGTGGTGCCTTTTCAAACGCTTTGGGTAGTAAACTCAGCATTTCTTCAATTTTATTAGCATTTTTTATTCCCATGTACAGTGCTACACCTGCTACAGTAATCGTGATTCCTACTGCAATTTGCTTTTTGTGGGCTTGGATCCAATTTTCTGTTTTTTTCTTCTGAAGCATGTAAATTCCTCCTATCAAATTCGACATCAACTTTATTGGCTGATATGGACTTTTGCTATAAGTATTATAACATGAGTTGGATAAGAAAGCTAGTCACAAATCGTTACATCCTTCTTCATAGTCAAATAGTTCAATAAATCCATTCATAAAAGATTCTGCATATCTGTTATCTAAATCTGAATAGAAACTCATTAACTGTAGGCCGAATTGCAGATTAGTTTCACGTGGTAGATCATTATCAATCAAGCCTAAATAATACTGAAGTGCAATATATTGATATACCAATTATCTCTT
>DMBA01000278.1 GCA_003446315.1 Ruminococcus sp.
TTTATCTACGACAACATCATGTATGCTGAGTTGAATACAAAGAGTGATTTCTGTATGGAATGTGGCTACGATGGAGAAATCAAGATTGTAGAAGAGGAAGGCAGCGGAAAGCTGGTTTGGGAATGCCCGAACTGCCATAACCGCGATCAATCGAAGATGAATATTGCAAGACGTACCTGCGGATACATCGGCACGCAGTACTGGAATCAGGGCAGAACCGCCGAGATCAAGGATCGGGTGCTGCATCTGTGAATGTTGCGGGCATCAAGAAAACCGATATTGCAAACGGGGCAGGGGTGCGTGTGAGCTTGTTTGTATCAGGCTGCACGCATCACTGCAAGAACTGTTTCAATCCGGATACATGGGATTTTGGATACGGGGAACCGTATACCGCAGAAACCGAGCAAATGCTGATCGAATCGCTGCGTCCTTCCTATATCCGCGGCTTAACGCTGCTGGGCGGAGAACCGTTTGAACCGGCAAATCAGCGGACACTGGTGCAGTTGCTGCGGCGCGTGCGGCAGGAGCTGCCGGAGAAGAATATCTGGTGTTATTCCGGCTATACGTTTGAGGAACTGACCGGTTCATCAAGGGCACGCTGCGAGGTGACTGACGAGATGCTGGAATTGCTGGATGTGCTGGTGGACGGCGAATATGTCGATGCGCTGCGCAATATCCGGCTGAAATTCCGCGGGTCGGAGAATCAGCGGATTCTGGATGTGCAGGCGAGTCTCCGGATGGGAAGCGCGGTGCGATTCGATAAGATATGAGGAACCGCTGCCCGCATGATAAATCCGTCAGAGGCATAAAAAAGACACATGCTGTGAAAAAGCATGTGTCTTCGTGTTATTCGGTGTTGTTATGTATCCGAAACGATCCGGTAATACCAGTGAATATCTCTGGTCGGAAAGGCATCAAAGAACGGCAGGCATGAATCAGCGCTGTAGATCAGTTCGGCATGTTTTTTGCAGAATATGCCGCCGGTTTTCTGTGTTGCGATGCGGATGGCATTGCCTTCTGCAAATACGGCGAAGCAGTCATCGCCGAATAACTCCGAAATATTGTTGGAAAACTGCAAATAATCGGAAGAATCCTCTTTCCGAATGCCGAAATTATGATCGGAAGAGGGTGTGCCGTAGATCGAAGTGGTGTAATTGTGCTTTGTTAAATAAGAAGCGATCTGCTGGCACGCAGACTGGTGCATGGTAAAATACTGCAAGGTTCTGTCCGGGGTGACGTTTGCCGGGCGTAAGAGCAGCCACCAGATGAAACAAATGCCAATGGTGATTGCAATTGTAATGAGTGTCATTTTTACAATTTTCTTGCTGCTCACTACCGATCCCCCCTATTCGTCTTTATAATCTTATTTTAGCACAAAACCGGAAAAAAGTCAAGAAAAGTGACTGAATCGTCACAAAAAATATTTGTTTTATGGTAAAACAAGAAATGAGTACGAAAATGCGCAGCTTTTGTGCGGATGTCCGTACTGCGGAAGCTGTGCATACAAAAAACAAAACAGATACTATATTGTGAAGAAGGAGTGGAAAAATGAGAGAAGTACAGAAAGAATCGTTCCCGGAAATGATCCGTTGGGCTCGACAGGCAGCCGGTGATTCGGTTTATCCGCTTTCGATTGCAGAAGGGGTGCAATCCGGACGGATCTTTACAGATGATCGGGCATATTTATTCTGGCATCACTGCGGATTTGCGTATCTTGCCGGCAGACCCGATGCGCAATTTTTGAGTGAGGTCGAAAATATGATCCTGCAAACGGATCCGCAAAAACAACGATTTCTTCTGATTACGGATCTTGCAGAAATCTGCGCATATTTTGCGAAAAATCCGATGATTCAGACAGAATTCCGCAAATATTACGTTTTTTATCATGCATTGCCGGAGCCGGTGCTGCCGGATGGATATACACTCAAAAAGCTGGATGCCGCCTTGACTGAGCAGTTGTCCGGCAGGATCGTTCCGGCATGGTCGTGGAAGGATACAGAGCAGTTTTTGCAAGCAGGTACTGGATTTTGCGTGATGAAAGGTGCAGAACCGGCAGCATGGGCATTCAGCGCTGCCGTCACTTCCGATACCATTGATATCGGGGTCGAAACGGCACCGGCTTACCGCAAAAAAGGATTGGCAACATGTGCTGCCGCTGCAGTCATGCAGGATGGCTGTGCGCAGGGCAAGCGGCTTGTCTGGGCACATCATGCAGCAAATGAAGGCTCGATGAAAACAGCAGAGGCGCTCGGTTTTACGATCAATCGTGCTTGTGCGGTGCTGCACAGAGCAGATAAATAATTGGCAAAATATGTGCAATATGATCATGCATAAACGGAATATGATTCTGATATTTGTGCAAATAACCAAAACTTGCGGCGATCGCTTGACTCTGACGTAACGTGATAGTGTATGATAAAATCACGCAAACGAACAGGAGCCGAAAGGGGAAAACAACATGATGACAGTGAAAGATGTCAGCAAATTGACCGGAATCAGTGTGCGCACACTGCAATATTACGATCAGATCGGTTTGCTGAAACCTGCGGCATATTCCGATGCCGGTTACAGACTGTATGACGATGCAGCGCTGAAAAGTTTACAGCAGATTTTACTGTTTCGGGAGTTGGAATTTTCGCTGAAGGATATCCGGATGATCCTGCATGCGCCGGATTATGACCGGAATCGTGTGCTGGAGCAGCAAATCGCCTTGCTGACAATGAAAAAAGAGCATTTGGAAAACCTGATCCTGTTTGCCCGCGGAATACAATTATTAGGAGTGAATACAATGGATTTTTCTGCATTTGACAAAACAAAACTGGATGAATATGCACGCCGTGCCAAGGAAGAATGGGGAAATACGCCGCAATATCAGGAGATGAAACAAAAGGAGCAAGGTCGTACCCCGGAACAGGAAAACGCAATAATCGGGGATATGATGCGGCTGTTTACCGAATTCGGCGGCATGCGCAGTCAGGATCCCGCGGATGATTCTGTGCAGCGGCAGGTGAAGCGGCTACAGGATTTCATCACGGAGCATCTTTATACCTGCACCGATCAGATTTTGCGCGGACTCGGAAAAATGTATGCCGGCGGCGGCGAGATTTCAGAGAATATTGACCGTGCCGGCGGAGCAGGAACGGCTGTATTCGTCGCAAAAGCGATTGCCGTTTATTGCGGAACGGACTGAGGTACCACTGATGAACGTGTCTCCGCCCGCAAATTCCCGCTTTCAATTCGAATCCATCGGAGAGACTGATTCAATCAGTGGTTTCCTTCATCTGCAACAAAAACTCCGGTCATTGATTTCAGTGACCGGAGTTCTTTTGTGTTATTATTTTTTGCGATTTGTGATTTCGGTTATGAGTCGGCTTCTGTGATCCATTGCTTCCAGACGGCAGTTGCCTCGCCAACGGTGGCTTTTTGTCCGTTCCGAACGATCGGGGTGCGGAGCATTTCCGGCGTTTCCAACAGCATATCAAACTGTGCATCCGGCAAAAGATGCTGCCACAAGGCGTAATCCTGATCTTTTGGGTCAACCAGCGTTTCCATGCCGCCGACCGCACGGATCACACTTTCGAGTTCGCGCTTGCTCATGCCCTTATCCGGCAGGTCAATGCGCTGGAATTTCACACCGCGTTCCTTAAAAAAACGTTCGGCTTTCTTGGTATCGAAGCATTTGTTTTTCCCGAAAATCTGAATATTCATGGTGTAGTTTCACCCCCGGATCTTGCGCTGAGTGCGACACCGATCTGCGAATTCGGATAGCATTTTGCATATTCATTCAGGATGCCGCGCACCATATATTTTGCGTATTTACCGCCTTCCACCATTGCGCAGAAGGCAATTTCCGGATTTTCAGCCGGTGCATAGCCGATGACAAACGAATCCGTTCCGCGCGGAGATTGCGGTGTACCGGTTTTCAAAGCAACCGAAAAACCGAGTTGATTCAAGTCATATTGCGGCAGCATGGGTGTGCTTGCAGCGCCTTTCATGCCTTCCTCAATATACTGATACACCATATCTGCGTTATTTTGCGCGACGGTTGCAACAAGTTCCGGCTCTTTGACGGAAAGCTGTTCGGTCATGGTATTTGTCCAATAGGAATCAATCAGGTGCGGGCGATAGCGCTTGCCATTATTTGCGATCGTAGAAGCGACCGTTGCCATTTGCAGCGGCGTGACCTGAATCTCCGATTGTCCGATACCGGCTTGCAGCAGCTCACCGACATACCAATTGATGCCGAGTTTTTCGAAGGTTTCGGGGCAGGCGAGATAGCCGCCGCTGTCGCCCGATTCCAGACCCAGCGGTTCGCCCAGACCGTACAGTCGTTCATAATCCAGCAGCAGATCGAGTCCCAGACGGGAGCTCAGCTCATAAAAGAACACATTGCAGGAAACGGTCAGTGCACGGGTGACATTGATGTTCTGGTGATAGCCGGTGCAGTGGAAGGTATGGTCAATGAACTGGTAATTGGTTTGGCAGTAAAACTGCGTATTTCCGTTGATTTTACCCGAATCCAGACCGGCAGTCGCCGTAATGGTTTTGAAGGTCGAGCCGGGACGGTAAAGACCGTCTGTTGCACGGTTTATCAGCGGAAAGTTTTCCTTCTCGGCAACCGCGCTGTAATCGGTCATCAGGTCGGAGAGATCATAGGTCGGGAGCGTTGCCATGCCCAGAACTGCATTATCTTTGGTATCCAGCACGACGATCGCGCCGCAATTGGCGTTCCGGCACTCCGCTTCTGTATCACGCAGCATCTGGCAATGGGAATCCAGCAGCGTCTGCAAGCC
The DNA here is from genome assembly GCA_003446315.1 of Ruminococcus sp. Taxonomy (GTDB): domain Bacteria; phylum Bacillota; class Clostridia; order Oscillospirales; family Ruminococcaceae; genus Firm-04. The sequence continues at coordinate 4,794 of DMBA01000278.1, forward strand.
GGTGTTGAAATCGTTGTTCACAGTCAACTGGATGGTTTTTCCGCCGACCGGTTCCTTTGTGACCATCACTGAGGAGACTTCGCCGTTTGTGACGGTGATCTCCTTTGCACCGTTATAGCCGCGCAGTTCCGCTTCGCAAGCCATTTCCAGACCCGTTTTGCCGACGGTATCGGAAAGGGCGTAATCGGAATGCCCGTTTTCTTTGAGCGCATCGAATTCTTCCTGTGAATAGATCGGGCCGACATAGCCGATCTCATGCGGGAGCACGGTGCCGTTTTCCACGGTGCGGATCGCTTCTTCGACGATATTGACACCGCCGAGCGTGATGCGCAGTTCCTTGATGCGCGTGACCATTTTCAGGTCAATATCATTTGCGAAATAGAAAACATTTGACATGGAAAAACCGCGCAGGATCATTTCATACCGGATCCCTGCGATCAGACGCTTTTCCTGTTCGGTATAGGTATCGTCGATCTCATAATCTGAATAGAGCTTATCCATGCAGTTTTGTGCAGTCGCATACTGATTCAGATGCAGATTCTGCTTCATCAGATCGGCATCACTTTCGCGGTCTTTCTCGAAGACATAGGGTTCCATGCGCGTGACGGGCGTGGAGTCATTCCACTGGAAACCGGCATCTTTCAGCAGATTTGCAGTTCGCAGGATGACCTTGTTTCCTTCCTTGTTATCGGTTGGGAAATAGGCTTTTTCGATGACCAGATTATAGCCGATCTTGTTGGAAACGATCGGTTTTCCGGTACAGTCCACGATCGCGCCGCGGGTCGCGGGGATCACCTGCGTATAGACCGTTTCGGTGACATGCTGATTATTTTCTTCTTCGGCGGCAGCGATTTGCAGCTTTGTCAGGCGATAGATGGCGAGTGCAGCGGATGCTGCGACCAGCAGGATCAGGAAGCTGCTGCGAAGAAATTCGGATATTTGCCGTAGAATCTCTTTCATTTTGTGTTCTCCGTTCAAAGGGAAGCGGGAAATCAGTTCTGATTTTTCTTTTTGCACTGATATCGGCATCACATGATATGTGAACCGTCTTTCCGGTTTTTATTATGCTTCCGGTTCGAACATTTCACCGAGTGAAATATTGGAATAATCCTCTGTAAAGTGTTCCGGTGTATCCAGCCGGATGGGGGATGATTTGCCTGTTTGCATATTTTTGAGCTGACCGGAGCCTTGTTCCAGCTCATTGGAACCGAGCACGACCAGATATTTTGTGCCGAGCTTATTTGCATATTTCATCTGCGATTTGAAGGAGCGTTCCAGCAGATCGAATTCTGCACGGATGCCAAGCTCACGCAGCGCATAGGCATAGCGCAAAGCGGTCGGTCTTGCGGCAGCATCCATCGGTGCAAGATAAACATCGCATTTTTTCTGCTCCATGAAGGCACATTCCTGCTGTTCCATGGTGAGGATGAGGCGTTCCAGACCCATGCCGAAGCCGAGTGCGGGGATGCTCTGACCGCCGAGCTGCTCGATCAAGCCGTCATATCTGCCGCCGGCACAAACGGTGCCCTGTGCGCCGATGCTTGTCGTAATGAACTCAAAAACGGTTTTGGTATAGTAATCCAGACCGCGGACGATCTTCGGATTGATGACATATTCCACGCCCATATCGGTCAGCGCAGATTTCACGGCATCAAAATGTGCATTGCATTCCTCGCAGAGATAATCGAGAATGACCGGTGCATCCTTTGCGATTGCCTGATCTTCCGGGCTTTTGCAGTCCAGCAGGCGCATCGGATTGCGCACCAGACGCTCCTGACAGGTTTCGCAGAGCTGATCCTTATGCGGGGTGAAATATGCTTTCAGCGCTTCCTGATATTTTGCGCGGCATTTCGGGCAGCCGATGCTGTTGATATTGAGCACGATATCCTTCAGACCAAGGCGGTCGAGGACGGTTTTGCCGAGCAGAATGACTTCTGCATCTGCATACGGAGAAGCAGCGCCTGCCATTTCCACGCCAAACTGATGGAATTCACGGAGTCTGCCGGCTTGCGGACGTTCATGACGGAAGCAGGAGAGCTGATAAAAGACTTTTTGCGGCAGGGCATCAGCGAGCATGCCGTTCTGGAGCATGGCGCGGATGGTGCCGGCGGTGCCTTCCGGACGCAGGGTGAATTTTGTTTCCTTTGCGATGACAGAATACATTTCCTTCTGCACAACGTCTGTGGTTTCGCCGACGGAGCGCTGGAACAGTTCTGTCTGTTCGAAGGTGGGGATGCGGATCTCAGAGAAGCCGAAGCTCTCCGCAATTTCGCGTGTGACTTTTTCAACGGTATTCCACTTGTGAATGCGTTCCGGTGTTACGTCTTCTGTTCCGTTGGGGCGCTTGAGATAATTTGCCATGAAAACTTCCTTTCAATCGTCAGCGTCAGATTTGCTGTCCTGCAAGCCGAATCTGACTTTTTCGAGTTCCTTTTGTGTACGGTAAGTGCGGCTTCTGAGACAATAGAGACAGCCGCCGTGATTGCGGCAGGTCACATCAACCTGCTTGTTGATGCCATAGGGTTTCCGGTGTTCTTTGCCGGATTGAATGGCTTTACAGAGCGACATCGCAGCACACTCCTTTCAAGGGTATGCATAGCAATTGCCCCTTTCTGCTTTGGAAGGGGCAATGTTGTTATTTTCTGTTTGTCACATGACCTGCGGGTTTCCGATTTCACGCCAGTCGAGATCGCCGCGTTCGAGGGCAAGGATCAGCGCCTCTGCGGTAGCGATATTGGTAGCGACCGGAACATTGTGCACATCGCACAGCCGGAGCAGGTTCATATCATTGGGTTCCGTGGCTTTGGGATTGATGGGATCACGGAAGAACAAGAGCACATCAATCTCGTCACAGGAGATGCGAGCAGAAATTTCCTGACCGCCGCCCTGTGCACCGCTGAGAAAGCGTTTGATCGGGAGACCGGTAGCTTCAGCGACCTGTTTTCCGGTTGTGCCTGTAGCACAAAGAACGTGGCGGCTGAGCACAGCCGAATAAGCAGTGCAGAACTGGATCATCAATTCCTTCTTCGCATCGTGGGCAATTAAAGCAATCGTCATGTGGAATCATCCTTTCTGGAATATATGATGTAAGATATTGTAATTGTCGCGCGGTGCGTCCTGCATCGTGCAGGCAAGAGCCGAATTAGCTGATTTTGACAGTCAGCGGCGCATTTTCACCCCGCAAGCGCTTCGAAATCGCATCAAACGCAGCGAGGCTCGGCGCAGTAGACGGGATCGGTTCGCCTTTACCGGTAGAGATCACGAGCTGATAATCTTCCGGAATAACACCGATGAGCTGGACACCGATCGTATCAATGATCTCATCAAGGTCGCGGACGAGCTGCGCACCGAGTGCTTTCTTGCTGACTTTATTGATAATCAGGCGCTGACGGCGATTGCCGCGCACATAGAACTCATCAGACATCATCTGCGCATCGCGCACACAGATCGGATCGGGTGTTGTGACAACGAGGATGAGGTTTGCTTGTTCCACAATATCAAAGACATGGTTATTGATACCGGCACCGGTGTCTATGATGATATAGTCATAGTATTTACGGACAGACTGACAAATATCAATGATCTGTTCTACAGTGACCTGCAGGAACGGGTTTTTCGGAGCGCAGAGCACAAACAGATTGCTTGCCATCGGAACGCGGGTGACTGCGTCAACAGCAGAAACCTTTCCGTCGAGCACATCGCTGAGGTCATATTTGATTTGTCCTGTCATACCGAAAATAATGTCGATGCAGCGAAGACCGAAATCAAGCTCAATGATGAGGGTACGGCTGCCCTGTTTTGCAAGGGTATAGCCCAGACCCGCACAGATAGAGGATTTACCGGTTCCGCCTTTTCCGGATGTAACCGCAATCGTTTTTGACATATCGTAAGACTCCTTTCGAGCACCGCCGGCACAGAAAAGATGTCGGCAGATAAAATACGAGTGAGAAGTGGTGCCGTGTATACAAAGATGGCTGGTACTGTCTTCAAAAGGACATGCGTGTACCTCTTATATTATACCCGCAAATCGCATTTTTGTCAAATCCATTTTTGAAAAAAACCGAAAGATTGTAAGGTTTGTAAGAATTCGCAATCATGCTTTGTGCAATCTGACGAATTCTGAGGGCAGTCAGAAGGATACAAAGGGGAAAATGCCGGTTATGCTGCTGTATCGGCGGCATTTGTACCGGAAAGAACGGCAGTTGTCTGTGCAGCGGCAGGGTCTTCCGTGCCGGTCGGGAGCGTTTCCGCGCCCCGATCTGCAATGCTGATGCTATGGATCATGGAATCAAACTGCATATCATATTTGCCGAAGGTATCGGCACTGCTCTTGCAGGTAATGATATAAACGAAGCAGTCCTTCACAGCGATTGCCGTCATACATTTCATATGAGCCGTTTTGTTTTCGCCGACGATGGAATAGGTGAAAACGAGCTGTGAAACGGTGGTATCGGAATTCTCAAAGGTTTTTTCGGAGAGCAGTTCATATTCATCGGCAGTTGCGGCATATTGCGCTTTCACCTGTTCGGTATAGCTTGCCGTATTTTCGTTATAGTTTGCGAGTTCCTCACCGGTGACGATGACAGAAGCATCATCCTTGACATAATACTTGTCATAATATGCCGAAGCCGTTTCGGTAAAACCGGGCGGCACCTGAATGGTAATGCCGCTGGGCATCTGCGAGGGTACCACTTCAATATGGGTTTCGGTTGGCTCCGTGACAGAAGATTCTGCTGTATTGTCAGATTTGTTTTTCAGCATGGAGAGGACAAAAATCATCAGCATAACGATCACGATCAACAGGATCGGGACGATCACTTTTTTCAACATAGTGCCGGGTCCTTTCGGGTAAAATAAAAACCGGTGCGATTGCGGCGCACCGGTTGTGACCAGACCTGTAAGCCGGGTTCTGTCTTCATTCTGTTTGGAATGACGGCAGCCATTTATCTAGGCACGCTGTCGCCGGCGTGCTCAAGCCGCCTATACGGGAGATCCGCCGAGCAGACGTTGCGATATCCCGTACCAATTCGGCGTTGCATCGGACAGGGTTTACACAGCAGCGCATTCTCATACGCTCTGGTGCGCTCTTACCGCACCTTTCCACCGTTACACCGGCAAAAGCCGATGCAGTCTCATCTCTGTTGCACTAGCCCTAGGGTCGCCCCCGGCTGCTGTTAGCAGCTGCCCTGCTCTATGATGCCCGGACTTTCCTCGTGCGCATAAAATCGCGCGCCGCGGCTGCCCGGTCTGCTCACAGCGTTATTTTACCATATTTTGCGGATTTTGTCAAGGCGGCAGGCGCGTCAGGGGGCAATTTATAAAACAGCGCCGAAGTTTGGTTTTCTTGCGCAAAACCAATGAGGGGTCATATTCTCAGGTTATTTTGGAACCAGATTTGAGTCAAAATAAAAGTTTCGCTC
>DMBA01000393.1 GCA_003446315.1 Ruminococcus sp.
AAGAATGCTTGTTTTATATTCGTTTGCGGAGATCATCCGTTTTTTGGAGCAGCGCGATTTCTCAAAGTTTCGTTTTTGCGACGAATATTTACGGATCAATTCCGATTCTGACCCTTCGGAAATCGTGCTGGAAGTGAATGAGGACGGAGCCGTGCCGGAAGAAATCCGGCTGCTTGCGATTGATGCGCTCAAACAAATTGACCTTTGCGTGAAGCATGCGGAGAAATGGCTGGATCGGCTGGAAGATGCCCGCAATGAAGCAACCATACCAAATGTCATTTGCTTTGAACATATCGTAACCCGCTATGAGGTGAAAACCGCCTATATACTCGGATTTACGATCACATTCATGCTGCGTGACAGTTTGCTGAACCGTGAATTCGTTCTGAAATATGCTGCGCATTCTTTTGAACGGGGTGCGTTTGCAGTGGAAGAATATATTTCCTGATCTGAAACAGAAGGACATCTTCTGTCAGCGGTGTGTCCGTTGGCAGGAGATGCCCTTTTTTCATGTAAACATGTGTGCATTACAGTATAAAGCAGATCAAGCCGCTGCATCCTTCATTGATGACGCGCTCCAGCGTTTCCTGCAATTTCAGACGCGCTTCCGGCGGCATCTTGCTGAGCTTTGTGTGCAGCCCCTCATTGACCAGCTCGTGCAGCGATTTCCCGAAAATATTCGATTCCCAGATCTTTGCGGGATTTTCTTCAAATTCCCGCAGCAGATATAACACCAGCTCCTCGCTCTGCTTCTCGCTGCCAACGATCGGGCTGACTGTTGTCTGGATGCCCGCTTTCATGATGTGCAGAGAGGGCGCAGATGCCCGCAGCCGGACACCGTATCTGCCGCCCTGCCGGATCATTTCCGGTTCTTCCAGCGTCAGCTCATTGGCTTCCGGCATGATGATGCCGTAACCGGTCGCTTCGGCTTCTTCCAGCGCCGGACGGACACGTTCATATTCCCGCCGCATCCGCGAAAGCTCCAGCAATACCGGAAACAGCTCGTTTTCATTGCGGATCTCAATGCCCGTTTCTTCGCCCAGAATCTGATAAAACAACGCCGGATCCAATGTCAGACGCAGCACAACGCTGCCGGTTCCCAGCTCCATTTTCCGGATCGCTGCTTCCTGAATATATGCACAGTGTTCCAGCGATGCCGGCAGCATCCGGACATCCTGCATGACGCGGATCCCGTCAGCAGCCTGCCGCACGGCATCAAACACTGCCGTTTTGAGCCAGTGACCGCGTTCCAGTGCCGGCAGCCATCCTGCCGTTTCCACGCTGATCTCCCGGATCGGGAACATATCCAGCAGTCTTGCCAGTATGCCGCGGATCGTTTCTTCATCCAGTGCAAGGCAGCTTACCGGCAAAACCGGTGCACCATACTGCATTTCCAGTTCTGCGGCAAGATCACGGGCTGCTTTCTCTGCCGGATCGGTACAGTTCAGCAGCACCACAAACGGCTTGCCCAATGCCTGCAATTCCGAAATGACCCGCGCTTCCGCTGCCGCATATTCCGCACGCGGGATGTCCGTCACGGAACCGTCTGTTGTGACGACCAAGCCGACCGTAGCATGCTCTGTGATGACCTTCTGCGTCCCGATCTCCGCCGCCATATTGAACGGGACTTCTTCCGGAAACCACGGCGTTTTGACCATCCGCGGCGCTTCTTCCTCAATATAGCCAAGGCTGCTCGGCACAATGTAACCGACACAGTCGATCATGCGAACGGCGCATTCTGCACCTTCCGGCAGCGTGATCCGGACGGCGGTTTCCGGTACAAATTTCGGCTCGGTCGTCATGATCGTTCTGCCGCCTGCACTCTGCGGCAGTTCATCCGTTGCGCGTTCCCGCTTTGCATCATCCGCAATATTCGGAATGACCAGCGTTTCCATAAACCGTTTGATGAGCGTTGATTTTCCGGTGCGCACCGGCCCCACAACACCAATATAAATATCGCCGCCCGTCCGCTTCGCAATATCTGCATAAATATCGTTCATATCCATTATCCTCCGAACGCGGATGAAACCGCAGTTTTTCTGGTGTTATTGCACAATCGGGATCAGAAGCATCTGCGGGGCTGTGAGCTGCTCCGCCGGAACATCGTTTTCTTCCCGGATGGCTTCCACCGATGTGTGATATCGCTTGGCGATCTCCCAAAGCGTTTCTGCCGGCTGTGCGAAATAAAGCCGCAATGCATAGGGGTCTGCTGCCGGATAGGATGTTTCCGGCTCTGCCTGTGCATCCGTCATCAGCATCAGATTCTGCTGCCGAAGGATCTGACCGTTCAGGTGCAGTTCCGGCTGCAATACTGCACTGTCTGAGCCGGTCAGCGTATACGCGCAGCTCTCCACCGTGACTGCCGGCAGAAGCTGGGCAGGCGGGATCTCCGGCAGCGCCCATGCAAAGGATTCCCGTTTTTCCAGCATCATCGGATGTTCTTCGGCATCTGCCGCCAACACACAGCAGTGCAGAACGCCGTTCAGGATCGTGCCGCTGCCCGATGCGTCCGGCGCTGATGCGAGCTGTTCCGGTTCTGCCCATGCCGCATAGACTTTTGTCAGGACTGCATCCGGCTCTGATACTGTGATCTTTTGCCGGAAATGCGTTGAGATCGGCTGCGGCGCACTGAGCAGCGGCACCTGCGCGCGCTGTACCCTGACCGGCGATACCGTGGAATACAGATCCGTCAGCAGCTCGGCAGATGCCGTCCGGACTGCTTCACAATGCAGCATGATCTGCAAATCACAGTGCAGCAGGCGAATGTCACCGTCCTGCTCGGATTCCGGTGTCAGAAGCTGACTCGACAGTTCTGCCTGTACCGCTGCCGGCATATCGTCTGTCATGCCGTCCTGCTCTGCGATCTGGCTGAATCCGAATACGGCGCTGACCGTTTCAATACCGGTTTCCGCTGCATATAACAATGTGACTGCTGCTTCGCCCTTTATCACCAGTTTTCCGGCGACAATGCGCGTTTCATGGACGGAAAGTGCAGTTTGTGTGCGCAGGACAGACAGCACTGCCGGCTGTGTTTCCGGAATGCGGATGTCTTCCGAAAGCACAAATTGTTTGCCGGTGCGCAGGATCTGGGAAACATAAGTGACCGGTTCGGTTTTGGTCTGCACATGCATGCCCCTTGCACCGCTGAGGACTGCGGTTTGCTGTTCCCCGAAGGGCTGCGCCGTCACACGGACTGCGCCGCGCAGATCAATGCGCCGCTGACTGACCGCACGGCAGTTCAGATATGCCGTTTCTGCGGACATGCGAAGCTGCATCGGGGCATGGAATTCCGCCGGCAGCTCCATGCTGCCCTGATAAGTAAGCTGCTGTGTGACTGCCTGCACAGCCGGCGTTTCCGTTCCGCAATAGAGCACATGCAGCGTCACCCGCAAAGTATAGGAAACAGTGCCGTCTGCGGGGGCATCGGCGGTGACGGCTGTTTCCGCCGTGCAGTGCAGCAAACGGAAAAAATCCGGATAGTAATCCGGCAGCACATAATCCAGCTCAATGCTCTGTTCCTGCATCATTGCCGGAAGCTGTACCGGCACCGGAACCGTTTCTGTTTGCAGATGCCATTCCTGTTCTCCGTTTCGATCGTGTATCATAGCATTCCTCCGGTTTCTGCGGCACAATGCCGCCATGTTTGGTATATTCTATGCCCGGAGATGCCGGTTCAGAACAGAAAACAGAAATCAAAAAAGCGCTTTACAAAAAATGTAATCTGTGGTATGATATCGTTGTCTATATATACATAGGGGAAACGCTGAATCAACCGGTATTTCCGATGGATTCGAAATGAGGCGCTGCGCGCATGATAAATCCGTCGGAGACATTTTCATCAGTGGTTCCATAGACCGTTTTCGATCTGAACGGAATACAATATCAATGAAAGGGGCGAACTCAGCATGCAGGATTCCGAACTGATTGATCTTTATTTTGCGCGGAATGAGCAGGCTTCCGCAGAGACCATGCGGCAATTTGGCAGCTATTGCTATACGATCGCCAATCATATACTCGGAAATCAGCAGGATGCAGAAGAATGCGTCAATGATGTTTTGATTCGTCTTTGGGAGCATATTCCGCCTGCGCGTCCGGATAATCTGTTTGCATACATTGCATCCGCTGCCAGAAGCATTGCGCTCAATCGCCTGAAGCATTCGCGTGCGGTCAAGCGCGGCGGCGGGGAGCAGACGTTGGTACTTGAAGAACTGCGTGACTGCGCTTCTTCGGATAATGTGGAGCAAACACTTGACAGCAAAGCGCTTTCTGAGACCATCAATACATTTCTCGGCACGCTCAAACCCAAGCACCGGAAAATCTTCGTGCAGCGGTATTGGTATTTTTGCAGCGTGGACGAGATCGCGGAAGATCTGAATATTTCGAAATCACAGGTGACGGTCACGCTCATGCGGACAAGAAAAAAACTGCGGGATCGTCTGGAACAGGAGGGATTTCTATGAAGCCGGAGGAGTTGCTTGAAAGCCTGAATCAGATTGCGCCGGAATATATTGAAGAAGCAAGACCCCAGATGAAACGGCGGAAAGGATCCCGCAGCGGCAGCCCTTCTGAGCAGATTTGGAGTGGTGATGCGGATGCGCCGGAGCAGCTTCGTGCATCCAAACGGGAGATCACGCTGCATAAGCAATCCATTGTGCAGCGCTTTGCGACCGGTGTGGTTGCGGCAGCAGCCTGTGCGGTGTTCATCGGCGGCGGAATCTTTATCGCCAAGCAGTCCCGTCTTTCGGAAACGATGCCCGGTTCTTCTTCGGGTATGGAGAGCACGGTCGAATCGCCGAAGGGAATCTCCAATATGCTCGGCGGGCAGGGGGAACTGGTGCCGGTTCATGTGAACAGCATCTGCAACAGAACCATTCTGCGGGATGATACCCGTTATTACAATGCGCCCGGTGCATGGAGTATCAGCGGCGATGATAATGTCATTACGCATATTACCGGTTTGTGGACGCTTTCGCAGTCCAGAGATCTCATTTCGGACGGGGAACGGATCTACGTTTCATCGGACAATCAGCTCAATGTGGTGGATAGTTACGGCAATGAAACGCCGTTCCTGCATATTTCTGAGATCTGCAACAGCAGTACAGAGGAGATCGGCGCACCGGATCCGGGCAGCGTATATCTGGACGGCATCTGGCATATCTGGAATGATGCGGATGCAGACGGATATGTGATTTCCGGTCACGGGGCGTTTGCAGATGATCCGGATGCGGATGTGTTCACATTCCTTCAGACGGCTGTGGTCGAAAAGGCGACCGGAAATGCATCTTTTCAGTTTATTGATATGGGGGCGGATTATCAGTTTAATCTGATGCCGGCTCCGGAACAGCGCGGATTTTATTATCTTGCAAATGATGATCTTTATTTTGCACCGGTATCGGCAGAAAATGAGCAGAAAGACGCGGTTTTGCAGATCAGCTATCTCGCAAACCCGGTGAATACCTATATGATGCAGAACCGGTGGTATATTCAGGATGAGATGCTGTATTTTGAGTGCTATAACCGCGATACCAATACGCAGCAATATTGCAAACATCCGCTGACAGAGCAGGGGCTGCTCGAAAAACGCACTTATGACAGGAATTTTGACGGCTTTTCGGAAGATGCACTTGCTGCCAATCAAGCGCTTGTGCCCATCCTTGAAAGCAGCATGTTTGCTGCATATTATTGCTTTGACGGTGTGCTTTATTCCGTTCAGGGCACCAGCGATCAGATCATGCGCAGCGATCTGGAATATCAGAATCCGGAGCTGATCTATTCGATCAGGGATCTCGCTGCCGGTATGCCGGATCTGTTCTGCACCGGCAATGAATTGTGCTTCTGGCAGAATGACGGGGCGAATATGCATATTGTGCAGATCTCCCTTGCCGATCTCTCTGTGCGTGATCTCTACGGAGTCAATGCGGATCTGACAGAGCCGATAGATGCATCGGAGCTTTATGATGATCCGGAAGGATATAATCTGCTCGGCGGTGACGGCGTTGTGTATCCGCACAGCTACCGGAATGACGGTACTGCGGTTTTCATCGAAGACAATGATATGCGGTATCAGCTTGAATGGTCTGCCGGTATGAACGGCGGCAGCAGACATATTGCAGATTGCCGGTGCGCGGTCAAACCGAACGGCGAATATATGCCGCTTTGTCAGAATCCGGATTGCGCTCATACAGACGCATCCTGTGCGCTGTATCGGATGCAGCAGCGTGCAGTGTTCACCGACGGGATCCATGTTTACAGCAGTACACCGGAAGACGGTGTGCTCAGCAGAATGACCGACAGCCAAACCGGTGAACCGGTCTGTGATTTCACCTGCATGGATATCTTCCAAAACTGCGAACGGATCACCGTGCAGGAGCTGTATCCGTTTGACAACGATCTGCTTCTGGTTGTCGGATATTATCTGCCGGAAGACCTTACCGCAGAGGATGTGCAGACACCGGCACGCCGGAAACTGCTGCGCCTGAATGAGAACGGCGAGGCGAGTCAGGCAATTGACCTTGCACAGGATGAACGTGTGGCGGTCAATTCTGAGGAAGGTGTTGCGTATACCTACACAAACGATGAGATCACCTTGCAGTTTGATACAAAAGGGGAGCAGCGGATCCTTTCCAGACATACATTGACGGAGATTCAATCCATTGCGGTGTTCCGTGACCGGATCATCTATCTGGATATTTCCAATAAGATCGTTTTGCTGACAGATCATGATGATCCGAATATGTCTTATGCATATACACTGGATTCTGCAAGCAATGCGGATGAGCTTGTCAGAGC
>DMBA01000385.1:0-2095 GCA_003446315.1 Ruminococcus sp.
ACCAGCTCGATCGCACATTCAGATTTACCGACACCGCTTTCACCGGTAATAAAGATGCCTTCGCCGTAGATCTCGATCAGAACGCCGTGCCGCGTGACGCGGGGTGCCAGATGGAGATTCAGGAAAGAGAGCAGATTCGATGTAAAATGCGAAGTAGATTCTGCGGTGCGCAAAACCGGAACCTGATATTCTTTTGCCAGTTTCAGCATTTCCGCAAAGCAAGGCAGACCGCGGCTCAGGCACAGGCATTTGATATGCTGTGCGAACAATGCGGTCACATGCTCAACGCGCTCTTTCTCATCAATCGTAGAAAGATAAGCAAACTCCATCTTTCCGATGATCTGGATACGCTCCGGATTAAAATACTCATAGAATCCCATGAGCTGCAGGCCCGGACGGGTAATATCATTCTCCGAAACGAGAATATTCTCCGGATCGCCGGGACAATAAAGCACCTCTAAACGGAACTCATCAATGATTTGTTTCAGGGTTACTGTAAACTGTTCAGCCATGTGACTGCCTCCTTTATCATAATATGGGAAAGCTCTCTATTATCATACCACAAAACGCATAAAATTGCAAGTGTTCTGTGTAAATTTCACAAAAAAGACCGTTCCCGCGCAAAACAGGAACGGTCTTCTGCATATTGTTCTTATTCAGCAGTTTCGGCAGATTCTGCTGCATCTGTTTCTGCGGGTGCATCCGCAGCCTCACCGGACAAAACCGGCATTGAATTGCCGTCCTTGTCATAGAAGGTCACATTGTCGATATAGAAATCGACATCATTTTTCTGACCCCAGCGCATGATGACCAGAGTGGTACCCTCTGTCGATGCATAGCCGTTTGCTTCAATCTTCGCCGCAGGGATATCTGTCTCGCAGCGCCACGACCCCTCGGAATGCTCCCAGTCCTCATATTTGAATTCCATATGGGTTGCCCATGCATTCTGCTTGACATTTCCGTCTGCATCCTTGACCTGTTCCGAAGCCAGATTACCAGCCAGCGCACCCATGAAATTACCGACAACCAGCGATTCCGTGCCGTCATCATTCTGCCACATTTCATTTGCGATGCAGGTGAAATCCACACTGATATGACCGATCTTGCCGACATTCTCAACGCCGAGCATTTCCGGCAGATTGAACACCAGCTTGACCACGCCGTAATCAGCGGAAGGATCATCACGCAGCGCATGGACTTTCACCTTTTTGTCGCCGTCCAGATCCACAACGGAAAGCTCGACATCGCACTCATCGCCGCCTTCCCCCATCTGGTGCAGTGTATGCAGATCGCCGTCCTCAAAGGTCACAGCATTTGCATCCACAGCCCCGACATCTCTGGGCAGCGGGTCAGAAACAGACGATTCTTCTGCATTTTCGGCAGATTCTTCCGGCGCTGCCTCTGTTTCGTCCGCTAAGGATTCTGCGGAATCCTCAGCAGATTCCTCTGCGGCTTCTGTCACCTCTCCGACAGAAGATTCCGGCGCATTCATGTCCTTTCCGCAAGCTGTTGCTGCACAGGTCAAAGCGAATGCGGCAAGCAGTGCTGCTGCTTTTCTCATTTTCATCATAATCAAATCCTCTCTCATTGTGTTTGCAGGAAGTGCCCCCTGCCAAATGCAGAAGGCACTTGTATTTATTTTGCATTTCACCCGTCATGCACATCGCAGTTTATGAAACGTGCACGCATCCCTGCATGCATCATTATAGCATGATTTTCAAAAGAATGTCTATCCGCGAATCAAACAAACATCCGATCTTCACACAACCCATTTCCGCATGAATCGCACAAAATATGCACCCTGTTATTCTGCATGTGCATCAAAAACTGCGATCACTTCCCGCATCAGTTCCACAGAAAGCTCTCCTTTTTTGATCCGGACAGCAACGAAATACGGCGCTTCCCGGTCATTGAAAGCGATCCGGTCATAATATTTCTGCATCAGCGCCTGCAATTGCTTGGCATTCGGCTGTGTGACATAGAAGAACAATGCGCCGCGCTTCTGGGAGATCTCGCTGATGCCGAGTCTGCCGGCGGTATTGCGCAGCAAGGAAGCGTCGATCAGATTCAGCAGGCTTTTCGGCGGATCGCCGAA
>DMBA01000385.1:2248-4138 GCA_003446315.1 Ruminococcus sp.
GTCATGCTGGAGATATAGTCTTCCGGAATATGCGCTTCCACCTGAATATCCACGCTGCATGCAGGTGCCTTGATCGGTTCGCCTTTTTCCTCAGCGATGGCTTCATTGAGCATTTTCAGATACATCTCATAACCGACCTGTTCCATCTGACCGTGCTGCTGTCCGCCGAGGATACTGCCGGCACCGCGGATCTCAAGGTCACGCAGGGCAATGCGGAAGCCGCTGCCGAACTGTGTAAATTCCCGCATGGCAGCAAGCCGCTTTTCGGCGACTTCCGTCAGGGAACGGTTTGGCTGATATGTGAAATAGGCATAAGCACGGCGATTGGAGCGCCCGACTCTGCCGCGGAGCTGATAGAGCTGGGAAAGACCGAACCGGTCAGCCTGTTCCAGAATCAGGGTATTGACATTCGGCACATCCACGCCGGTTTCGATGATGGTCGTGCACACCAGAATGTCGATCTCATGCTCCACCAGCCGCCGCCAGATCTCACTGATCTCCATTTCCGACATTCTGCCGTGTGCAAAAGCGATGCGTGCATCCGGCAGCATATCCTGTAATTTTCCGGCGCACTGCTGGATTGTTTCAATGCGGTTGTGGATATAGTAGACCTGTCCGCCGCGTTTCAGTTCGCGCATGATCGCCTGCACGATCAATCCCGCATTATATTCGAGCACAAAGCTCTGCACCGGATAACGATCCTGCGGCGGTTCTTCAATGACGCTCATATCCCGGATACCGGAAAGCGCCATATTCAGTGTCCGCGGAATCGGTGTTGCAGAGAGCGTCAGCATATCCACACCGTGAAATACAGACTTAAACCGTTCCTTATGCGCCACGCCGAAGCGCTGTTCCTCGTCGATGATCGCAAGTCCCAATGCAGCAAACTGCACATCTTTCGAGAGCAGCCGGTGCGTACCGATCAGCAGGTCGATCGTACCGTTTGCGGTCTTTTTCAGGATCTCGGTCTGTTGTTTTTTGGTACGGAAGCGGGAAAGCAGCTCAATATTGACCGGCACCGATTCAAACCGGCGCAATGCCGTTTCATAATGCTGATGTGCCAGAACGGTCGTCGGCGCAAGCAAAACGCATTGTTTTCCGGACAAAATACATTTCAATGCGGCACGCAGCGCAACCTCTGTTTTGCCGAATCCGACATCACCGCAGAGCAGCCGGTCCATCGGGCGTTCGCGTTCCATATCTTTTTTGATCTCATCGACGCTGCGGAGCTGGTCATTTGTTTCGATATAGGGAAAACGATCCTCAAATTCCCGCTGGATCTCATCATCCGGTTCAAAGGAAAAGCCCTTGGCTTTTTCGCGGGCAGCGTAGAGCCGGATCAGCTCCGCCGCCATATCCTTGACTGCTTTTTTCACAGTATTGCGTGTTTTCTGCCAATCCTGCGAGCCGAGTTTATTCAGCTTGACCGTCACATCATCCTTGCCGCCGATATAGCGGGAGACAAGGTCAAGCTGGGTGACGGGCACATAAAGCACATCATTTCCGGCATATTCGATCGTGATATAATCCTTTGTGATGCCTTCCATTTCGAGCTTTTTGATGCCTTTGAATCTGCCGATGCCGTGTCCGGCATGCACGACCAGATCGCCTTCCGAGATTTCGGAAAGTGCGCGGATCTCCTGTCCTTTTTTATACTTGCGTTTTTTCAGCACGGTACTCTGAGCCTTGCTCTGTGCAATGCATGCATACCGGATCGCGGGATACTCAAAACCGGCAGACAAACCGCTGCGCATCAGGAGGACTGCACCCGCTTCGGGAATACTGTTCTCATCCGCAATGGAGCAGTCAATGCCGCTGTTCTGAAGATCCTGCATCAGAATGGGCAATGTTTTTTCCGTACCGCCGCACACCGCCACACGGAAACCGCGG
>DMBA01000385.1:4248-11545 GCA_003446315.1 Ruminococcus sp.
GCATTCTGCACTGCTTCGACGGAAAGCATTTTCTGGAACGAGAAGCTGGATGTGCTGCTCAAAAAGGCATTCATGCAGACCATCGGATGTTTTTTTGCTTCTGCAAGCACATGATTGCAGTCGAGATAATACTCCGAAAGCTGCCGGCAGATGGTGCCGTCTTCGAGCATCAGCTTCACATCCTCGTTATACCGAGCCTGCAAGCCCTGCAAAGCATCGAGCAGACTGCCTGTCTCACAAAGTGCGATCCCGCCGGAAAAATAATCAAAAATCGTTTCCGGCTGCTCATAGATCAGCGGGAAATACAGATCAATATTCAAAAGAGAAACGCCGCTTTCGAGTTTTTCGGCATCTGCCAGCATTTTCTCTTTCAGAGCCGGCGCATGCTTTCCGCGCAGCGATTTTGAGAGTTTCCGGATGCGTTCGGCAAGGCTTGCGGCATCCGGGAGCGCTTCCACCGCCGGAGCGATCTGCACCTGTTCGATCGGATCGGTTCTGCGCTGTGTTTCCGGCTCAAACCATGCCATACTGTCGATCTCATCGCCCCAGAACTCGATACGCACCGGCAGCGGATTCTGCGAAGAATAGATATCAAAAATGGAGCCGCGCACAGAAAACTGACACGGCGCATCCACTTGTTCTGTCCGGATATATCCAAGTGAGATAAG
The DNA here is from genome assembly GCA_003446315.1 of Ruminococcus sp. Classification (GTDB taxonomy): domain Bacteria; phylum Bacillota; class Clostridia; order Oscillospirales; family Ruminococcaceae; genus Firm-04. The sequence goes on from DMBA01000385.1 coordinate 4,917, forward strand.
CTGCTCCGTCAAAGCATGCAGATCATAGCTTTCCCCATGCTGAATGGTCATGGTACGGGCAGTCAGAACGGACTTCGGCAGGGTAAACTGCATCGCCGCTTCCGCAGATGCCGCCAGCACACCGCATTGACCGCTGCACAGTGCAGAAAGCGCGGTAATACGGAGCTGTTCATATTCTCTGGAAATACCGGCAGCATCCAAAAAATTCAGTTCTTTCGCAGGATACGGATAAGCCTGCCGCGCACCTGCCATATAATTGATATCCTCACAGAGCTGTCTTGCCGCAGCTTCATCGGGCACAATCGCCAAAACAGGCGCATCCTGCGACATTGTCAGCAGGATCTGCGCCCTGTGAATCTGTGAAACGCCGGTCAAAGACACCGGTGTCAATCCTTTTGATAAGGCTTTGCGCAGCTCCTTGACTGCCGGAAGCTGCGCAGCCGCCTCAATAAAAAATTGCATAGTTCCTCCGAACCCTATTTCTGTTTATGTGCTTGCTCATTTCAGGATCCGGCTGATGGTTTCAGCCGATTCCGTTGCATACTGTTCGATGTCCCATTTGCTCTGCCCGACCGCCGGAAATATAATAGAAGTATGCGAACCGCGTGTCCGGCTGTCATCAATCAGGGAAAGCGGGATCGCGCTCAGTCCTTCCACATGGATATACGCCTCATATTTCGATGCATCTTTCGCATCGCCGCTGATATACTTTCCGACTTCATTCAAAGCAAAGCCGCTTTTTTGATATATCTTGCGCAAAACGACCGGATCGCCGTTTGGGTTATATTGCTCATTCACCAAATAATACGCATTATTTGTCGTACTGCGCATCAGCACGGTCTGCTCAGAGTCTTCCGGCAGATACATGACAGGGAGCCGGTCACTGAGCACCTTCACCTTGCCCTCTGAATATCCGTAAAGCGCCGTAAAGATCGTATCATTCTGATGGTCGACCGCCGCACAGTACATCTCATGGATGCCGTCCGAATCCAGATCGACAAGCCGCGCATAGATACCGTCCAGAAAATACATTTCCGGATTATAAACCGTTCCGATGATGCCGATTGCATCGCCGTTTTTTGCGATTCTTGGTTCGCCGTATTCAGCGAGCAATTCCTGCATCAGATCGGAATAGTATGTAACATCGCGCAAAATCGGTGCAGTTGTGACTTCCGGTGTCAGTGACTTGGATTCTGCGGGATGATTGACCGGTTCCGCAAGTGCCCGTTCTCTGTTGAGCTGCTTATCCAGCAAAATGAGCAGCACATAGACCAGCAGCATTGCAACAGAGACAATCAACAGCAGCGGCAGCACAATGCCGATCGACCGCTTTTTCTTTCTGTTCATTTCTATCCTCCGCCCCGCTTCCGGATTCAGGAATCCGCTGCGGCAGTTGTTTCCGTTTCTTCCTTGGCAGCTTCCGTTGTTTCAGCAGTTGTCTTTTGCGTTTCCGGTTCCGGATCGGGAGCCTGATATTCCGCAATATCCGCAAATTGGAATTTGTATTTTTTTGCGAATTGTTCGGCAGAAGAACCGGCTTTTCCGTAAACGGTTCCGTGATAAAAATCCTGATCGCCGTCATCCGGCTTATTGCTCAGGGTCGTCACATCATCGCAGATCTCACATTCCGGATTCAAAAACACGACCGATCGCAGTGCCGGGCAATTGCAGAACGCATATGCACCGACTGTTTTCACACTTTCCGGCAGAACGATCGCTTTCACATTCGGGCAGCTATAAAACGCATAATCCCCGATGGAAACAACATAATCCGGCACGATCATTTCGCCTTCGCAGCGCCGCCCGACATCATAGAGTCTGCCGTTAAAAATGACAAAATCACGATGGTAAAGCAAATTATCATACCACGGAGTCAGGGAGAATGCACTGTCTCCGATCGTATCAATTCCGGAAGGAACAGAGAGTTCCCGCAGTCCGGAGCACATTGCAAAAGCGCGGTCACCGATCTGCGTCACTGTTTCCGCGATCTGCACGGATTTCAGATTTTTACAGCCATAGAAGCCATAATTGCCGATGCGCAGATATCCTTCCGGCACGACCACTTTTTCGAGCGTATAGCAGCCGTAAAACGCGCCGTTTTTATCAATGTCAAAGATACTTTCGCCGCACTGCACATCCGCAACCGCCGTGACCGGCAGTCCTTCGAGTTCCGCCGGCAATTCTAAGATCTCAGCAGAAAAATCATCCGAATGTCCTGTGATCTCCGCATGCTTCTCATAGAGCGCATACCGGATGCCGTCCGCTGTTTCGCCGGTTTTGACCTGCTTGGTATCTTCCGCATAAGGATTTTTTGCAGGTTCTTTCACGGTTTGCGTCATATAAACGCCGTCTGCATACTTCGGCTCACCGAATTCGCCTTCCGCAACCGGTTCAATTCCTTCCCAGATACCGCCGGAGCTTTCCGAACCGCTGATTGTCTCAAAACACCCGGTCAGGGATGCGCACAGCAGAGTGCATGCTGCGATTCCCGCCGCAGCCCGTCCGAACCCGATCATGCGTCCTCCTGTTCCGGCTTCTGCACCTTTTTCTTCTTTTTTCCGGTATTATAGCGGTTCATAGCCAGATCTGTTTTCTCATCCAGCATCAAAGCGATTGCTTCCCCGACGGATTTTGCAGCATCTGCGAGCAATTGCAGCTCATCCGGTGAGAATGCCGAAAGCACCCACGCAGCCAGATCATAATCCGGATGCGGCTTTTGTCCGATGCCGACCCGAATGCGCGGAAAGGTATCAGCACCGGAAAGATAAATGATATTTTTCATACCGTTATGACCGCCGTCGCTGCCTTTTTTGCGGATGCGCAATTCGCCGACACCCAGATTGATGTCATCATAAACCACGATCACATGCTCCGGCGGGATCTGATAAAACTGCATCGCTTCGGTGACAGCCTGCCCGCTGAGATTCATAAACGTATCGGGCTTGAGCAGCAGACAGCGTTTTCCGCTGCATTCCGCCATTGCAGTATTGGATTTGAACTGATGCTTTCCGAATTTCGCGCCGTATTTCTCTGCAAAAGCGTCAATCATCATGAAGCCTGCATTATGGCGCGTATTATGATATTTTTCACCGATATTGCCAAGCCCCGCAATGATCCATTCCGGCGGGCCTGTCACGGCAGTATTCTGTGATTCAATCTGCTTAAAAAGATCAAAAATGCTCACTTTGTGATTCTCCCTGTTCCTGATTGCAATATTCTGTGTCAATTCCCGAAAACAGCTTTGATGCAGGCATTATTCGGTGCAAAATCGAGTCCCAGCGCCTGTTGGGTTTCCGTTTTTGAGAGATCGAGCCAATCGCTGCCGACCTGCACAAACGACTGTCCTTCTTCCGAACCGACACGGTATTCCACGACTTCGTCTTCCCACTTGCCGCCTTCCACAGGTGCTTCGCCGTCAAACCGGACGATCACCGTGCAGTCCGTCACAGGCTGCGGCGTATCCAGCGTTATGGTATGATAGCCTTTATACGGAATATCGACATTCTGTGCACAAAGCAGCGTGCCGAATTCACCTTCCCGGATCTCAACCGTCAGATGCTGCCCGTGTGCAGAAGTATAAGTGCCGATCCCGGTGATGGTGCCGGCATGATGAAACACATTTGCAACGGCTGTTTCATTGCCGGTCTGTATGGTTTTCTTTTTGCCGCAGTCATAGCTTGCGATGGTGCCGTGCATACCGGAAAGCGTAAAGCTATAGCGTTCCGGCAGCGCCGTTTCATAGGAGATCCAGTAATACGGGGAAGATCCCGAACGGCTGTCCTGCACCATCCATGCGCCGTCCTGCGCAGCGGGCGGATCAAAATAATCCTTCGGGAAGTGATCGTCCCAGCCGACCAGAAGCGCAGCATGGTCATAATCTTCTTCCGCGGCATCCGGCACATTGAGGGTCAGATAATCCCCGAACCGTTGTTTTTGCAGATCTCTGTCCGGCACATGCACATACAAAGCGCCGCGTTTCCGGATCTCGTCCTGCAATGATGCAACCGGAATATCGTCATAATCATTTGCATCTGTCAGGATCCAACCGTTATAGCCGTTTGACATCGACTGGATCAAAAACCATGCACTTCCGCCGGTTTCCAGCGCCGAATTCTCATTTTTGAGAAAATAGCCTTCCGATTTGAACCGCCGGTAGACAGAATCCATCAGCATATAGGGATCAACGGTGATGGATTTTCCGGTGGTGCGGAGATGCTCGGATTCCATCGCCGAAGCAGCCGAATTCACCCAACAGGTATTGCCTTCCTGCACTCTGACGGTCGGGGCGATCCCGGCATCAATCAGGGAATACCAGCCATCTTCACCGTGCACATAGCCAAAAGGTGCCGGCGGCTCGGTCACAGCGATCGTTGTTTCGGTTACCGGAACCGTTGTCTCAGCAGCAGAGGAATCCTCTGTCAAGCCGGGCTTGAGATAATTTGCCGCAAAAATTGCAGCACCTGCTGCCAAAAGGCAGACAAATACAGAAATACCGATTCCTTTTTTCATAGCGTTATCTGTTTTGGTACATGCTTTTCGAACCAGGTCAGCTCCGTAAAGCCGGCAGCACGCGCCATATCCTCCAGCACATTCATTTTATACCCTAAGTATTTGGTATCATGCGCATCTGTTGAAAGTGTGAGCAGTCTGCCGCCCATATCATGATACCGCCGCAGCAGATCCATCCCCGGATCGGTAAACGGCACATCGTATTTCAAGCCGGAGCCGTTCAGTTCCAGTGCTTTCTGCTTTGCGGTCAATGTCCGGAAAATCTCGTCGATCAGCGGAAAATGCGGTGTGATATCATACGCTGAACGGTTCGGCAGATACCGCAGACCGTAGGTCAGATGTGCCAGAACGTCATAGCAGTCAGACTGTGCCGTGCGCAGCACCTCAGCGAAATAGGCATCCACGAGCGCCGGGATATCCTCTTTGGAATAATCCAGAAAGTAGAAATCGGCTTTCCCCGGCAGCTCATGCACAGAGCCGAGCACCAGATCCGTGCGCGGATCTGCATAGATCAGCGCCGCTTTCTCAGGATCCTGCGGAATCTGCCCGATCTCCGAGCCGCACAGGATCTTCACCTTTGCAAAATTCTTTGCCGCTTCAACGGTTTCCGCAGCAGATGCTTCAAAAATCCCTTTTCCGTTATAGGAATACATCTCCGATTCTTCCGCCCCGTAATAAGCAGCGGGATAATACCGGTTGATCTCCACATGATCCGTCACAGCCATGAACTGCAATCCAAGCTGTTCTGCGGCTGCCGCACGCGCTGCAACGGTCTGATCGGATGCATCCGGCGAATGATGTGTATGCGTGTGCAGATCCATAATCATCTTGAAACCGCTTCCTTTCCGTTTCATGCTCACATACAGATTTTATTATATCACAACAGCGACGGTTTTGCAAGAGTCCGGCGGAGAAATATCGCATTTTGTTTCTGCGGGATGCCGTTTTTTTATGTCACATTCATGTACCAAAACAAACCAAACGTGCAAGTTATACAAAAATCTCTATAAATATGTCCAGCAATCACAAACTTGTCGGAAAATGAAAAAAAGACTTGCTTTTTTGCGGTTTTTGCGGTAAAATATAAGGTGCACTAAAATAAGTGCAGAAGCGTTCTGAAAAATACGCAGAAAAAAATATGATAAGGGAAAGGTTGAAACAAATATGGCTCATGCCCGCCGCCGGCTGAAAACCGGTACCATCGTTTGTCGTGTGCTGATCGTCATTCTCACCACGCTGATTATGACTGTGATCGGACTGTATCTTTTGATGCTTGTGATTGCAAAAGGCCCGTCGCCTTCCGCAAAAAAGCGTTTTGTATGTACCGTTCAGGAAACCAGTGCGCTCAAATTCCTCGCAAACTGGTTCTATACGGATGAAGAGATCAAAGATTATCTCGGCAATTTCAGAGAAACCGCAACAGATGAGATCACCAATGCCGATCTGGTGCAGATCGCTGCGGCAAATACACCGGACAGCCCCGATGCACCCGCAAGCGATTCCCCTGCCACTGAGGTCGTGGATATTTCCGGCAGCACCTATAAGGGAAAGCTCCTGAAGGTCAAGGATCCTTCCCGCGTTTTTGTCGGTATTTCCGGCGAATTCGGCGAAGGACACGAAGGCAAGAAAATCGCTGAAATGATCGAAACTTACGGCGCACTCGCCGGCATCAATGCAGGCGGCTTTGAAGATAACGGCGGTGTCGGAAACGGCGGTACGCCGATCGGCATGGTCATCTCTCAGGGACAGCTCCGCTGGGGCTCTCTGGAAACAGAATATGAACTGATCGGTTTCGATAACAACAACATTCTCCATGTCGGCAAAATGACCGGTCAGCAGGCTGTGGATGCAGGCATCCGCGATGCCGTCTGCTTCGGCCCTGTGCTGATCGTCAACGGCAATCCGCAGAATGAAAACGAAGATCTCGGCGGCGGTTTCAATCCCCGTTCCGCGATCGGTCAGACGGCTGACGGTACCGTGCTGATCGCTGTCATTGACGGCAGACAGCCGGACTCCCTCGGCGCAACCTATGACGACCTGATCTCGATCATGCTCCAGAACGGTGCCGTCAATGCCGCAAACCTTGACGGCGGCAGCTCCTCTATGATGATCTACGAAAA
>DMBA01000385.1:11732-18542 GCA_003446315.1 Ruminococcus sp.
AGACGTTACCCGGATAAGGACGCAGACGCTGCACTCGAGGAGATTCTTCGGGAAGTTGAGCGTTCGCCGAAGCGCCGCAGCTTCCTGGACGATGACGATGAAGACAATACCCCCGCACCGCGCCGCCGTGCCGCATCTTCGCCGGAAAACAGAAGATCGGCAGCAGAGGATGTTCCGCGCAGAACCCGCACCTCATCCGAAGATGATCTTTCGGATTCTGAGCGCAGAGCAGCACAGTCCGCTGCAAACCGGGAAGCGCGTGAGCAGCAAAATGCCCGCAGAACGATGCAGAACCATCCTGTACTGGAAGGCGCAGCAAGAAAACCGGCACCGCGGCAGCAGCAGCGTGAACTGAGTCCGGAACGCCCTGCCCGTCCCGCGCAGCCCCAGCGTTCAGCACAGCAGCAGCGCCGCAGCACCGCAGAAGGTGCACCGCAGTCCCGTCAGGCAGCACGCCGCCCCGCAAATGCATCCGCACAGCGAGCAGACAATGCACAAAGCAGAAACCGCAGCAGTGCACAACGTCCGAACGGACAGCGCCGCGGCAGCAGAGCAGCCGTCAAACGCCGCGCATCCAGATGGCGCATCGGTTTGCTCATTTATATCATCATCTTCTTCCTTGTTATTATGTTCCTGATGCACAGACTCTGGGGCTATCTCGGTGAATACGAAGCCTCGCGTCCGCAGTATACCATCGACGGCTATGTAACACATCTCAACAGCGGTTTTTACAGCAGCATGATCCGGCAGAAAGTTGACCAGATCCCGGTTTCGAATTATGAAACTGCGGATACCATCGCATCGACACTGGTCGTTGATGCACCGGAAGAAGCAGAATACACATGGTCAAAGAATTCCACTGATTACTCAGATGACAACCCGTCTTATTATGTTCGCTGCAACAATGCGCCGATCGCAACGGTAACCCTGCAAAAGGTCGGCACGACTGAGAAATTCGGTTTCCCGATCTGGCGTGCAATGGAACCGGAATCCCTGATCGAAGTGGCAAGCGAACCGGCATATGATCTTGAGATCACGATCCCGTCCGGCGCATCCGTAATGGTCAACGGACAGGCAGTTCCACTGGCAGAAATGACCGACTGTGATTCTCACATTCAGTTGGATGAAACTGCATTGAACTATGCAGAGCAGCCGATGGCACAGCGTGTACAGATCTCCGGTCTTTATGTCGCACCGGAAGTCAAGGCATTCGATAACCTCGGCAATCAGCTTGAAGCAAGAACCGTTCCGGATGCATCGGAAACACATCAGGTTTATGTGTTTGAGCCGAAGGATGAAGTCACGCCGGATGCAGATCTTGAAAATCGTATGGATGAGCTGACCAAGGCTTATATCAACTATATGATCAACAAGGATCTCGCAACATGGGATAACCTCAATTATCTTGAGAATTATCTGATTATCGGCAGCAGCGCACAGCAGAAACTGCGTTCCATGGTCAGCGATGTCGGCTGGAACAACCCGTATACAGAGCGTGTTGACAAAGTTCTGGAGATCTCGCACTATAAGATGTATTCAGATGATGTTTACACATGTGAATCGCATTTTGAGCTGCAATTGACCAACAATGTTGTCAATGATTATATCGGAACCGTTCGCTGGACGATGATAAAGACAGCAGGCGGCTGGAAGGCAGCAGCATTTGAGATGCTGAGTTCCGGCGATAACACAGAGCAGATTCAGGAAGATGCGCCGGAAGATACCGCAGAACCGGCAGCAGAAAACGGCGAAGCAGCAGAACCCGCAGATGCTGCTGCGGAACCGACCACCTAAAAGCAAAAAGGACAGTCCCGCAAAAGGACTGTCCTTTGAGTTTATATGGAAAGAATCGCCGGAGCGATGATTGATACCGGACTCCGCCTCATTATCAATCCATCGGAGATACTTCTCTTTATCTATTCCGTTCCAATTCCAATGCCGCTTCATATTCCGCCAGTGTATCCAAAAGCTGCTGCGGCTGCAAGACCCAACCGGCGCGGACATTCTGCGGATCAAGAAAGCGATAATGCGATTGCAGACCGGCAGTTCGCTGCTGCTGCAATCTCCAACCGTCCACTTCAAACACATTGTCATACCAGACATTTCCGCCCAGTGTCGGCAGCGGCACATTCGGTGCAAGTCTTCCGCCGTATTTCTGCAAAAACATCTCCAGAATCCGTCCGTTCGGGAACAAACGCTGCATTTTTTCGGTCAGAACCGCGTTCATTTCCTCTGGAGTCTGCGGGCGGATCCGCATGCCGGAAAGGAAATTCTTTGCATCGGAATAGCCTTCCTGCATGCGCACGCGAATCCGTTCCGGCGCAAAATTCAGTGTACCGGTCAACAGATTCCCCATCGGACGCATCGGCTTCACGACCATAAAATCTGCATCCGGATATTCTTCCGTCAAATTCCCGTTCCCGACGCTTGTTCCGCCGTAAAGGGAGAGTTTCGGGCGCAGAGAGATCATCAGCATATTGCGGTGTCCGTTTTCGTATGCAGGAGCGATACAGAGATCGCCTTCCGGTGTCACACCGCCGTCCATGAGCTGTCTGCCCTGATAGTATTCCGCTGTATAGATACGCGGAATGGCAGAAGATGCGAGCAAAAGCGTTCGCATTTCATCCCGCGGCAAATCGTTCAGCTCGTAGAATCTCGCCTGATTATTTGCAATATCATGCACACTGACCGTCACGCGGACTGGTGAAGTACGCAGATTTTCCAGCGGCAGCGTATCCAGAATCCGGATCAAGCCCTCACGGGAAAAGAAAGCGCCGTCCGCCCCTTTTGCGAGCAGATCGGAAGGCTGGATCTGTTCCCAGATCTGTTTGGCAAACTGCCAGTCGCCCAGCGCAAATAAAACTGCATTCAGTGCACCGACCGAACATCCTGCTGCCATCCGGATCTCCGTCAGCAAGCCGGCTTCTGCGAGTGCCTGCCAAGCCCCGATCTGAAAGGAGCCTTTCGCCCCGCCGCCGCCCAGCAGCAGCGCTGTTGGTTTTTTCGTTGTTTGTTCCATATGTTTCCCCTTTCCGCTGCCGGAAGCAGCAGGATTTGACATATTTATCATAGCATACTTCCGGATAAAATGCAACTGATTTACAAAAAAATAAAGAATATATCATAATCCATATGCACCCGCATAGCTGCATTTCAATCGCATCTGCTGATAAAAAGCACCGTCCTGAACACAGATTCAGGGCGGTGCTGTTCATTATGATACAGGATCCCAGTTTTTCAATTCAGTCAGCAGTCCCTGCAAATTCGTCATATGCAGATTATGCGAGCCGGAAATGACGGTCATTTTGCTGTCCGGATTTGTCAGCAGCTCCCGATGCAGCTTCTCCCATGCCGGCATGCGTTCACAATTATCCTGTGACAAAACATACAGCACCGGCACACTTTCCGGAAACTTCATATCCCGACAAGTTTCGACATTATGTGAAAAAAAATGCATCTCATTCATTTGAGTATGATTCAGCGGGATGGAGCTGAACATTGCCAGCGCCTTTGCCCGATCGTCATCGGTCAGGGTCGGGATCTGCGCCATTGTCTCATCGAATGTCAATTCCGTGATGATCCGATTGATGCCGGATTCATAGAGAAGCGGGCGCAGGATCGTATAAAGCATCAGTTGATTTTTTGGTTTTGCCGCCCAGATATCCTCATCCACCTGCCGCGGCACAGAGGAGTCAATCCCCAGAAACGCCGTCACTTCGTCTGTATAGTGATTGGCATAATACAGCGCATAAACGCCGGCGATCGAATGTCCAATCAGCGTATACCGGTCATAGCCGAGATGCTGCATCAACCCATGCAATTCCTCGCAATAATTTTCCACACTTCTGTCAAGATCCGTCCGGTCGCTCAAACCAACGCCCAGCGGATCGACCGAAATGATCTTATAGCGATCCTGCAAACCTTCTGCAACTGCATGGAATTCATAATACGTTGATGCAGAGCTGAATCCGGGCAGAATGACTGCCACATCCTCGGACGCACTGTCATAAACCGTAAATTGGAGCCTGTCTCCGTGTTCAGTCGTATAGGTTTCGCCGTATGCATTCTGATAGATCTTTTTGTCCGTTTTTTTCTTGATTTGGTGCCTGATCGTCGAAATCAGGAACAATCCTGCCAGAATCAGCAAAAAGATGCCGATTCCCTTTCCAATTCTCCGAAAAATGCTTTTTTTGTTGTGATTTTGTGATTCTTTACTCATTTTTAAGTTCCTTTCTCATACCATGTGCCATTTGTGCAAAGACTTGTGTAAAACGAATTGGACAGAATGATTGCTATACTGTTCTCCCGGTCGTCACCCCCTCATAGTGAAATAAATATAAAAATGTCTCCGACCAGATGATCGGAGACATTTTCTGGTGATATAAATTGAGAATACGCCTTGATTTATAACAATGCTTAGCTCCATGCATCTGTGCAGTAACTTACCATCTGGGATTCATTCGCAGTCGAAATCGAAGTTGCTGTGCACGAAGCGCTAATGCTTGCAGAATCAGCACGTTCTCTCGGTTTCAGCGGATAACCGCCGACATAAGAGGTTGTATAATCATCTGCACACAGCACACCGCGAACAGAATAGTTTTCCACATATGCCGACCAACTCACCTGACGATATTCGGAGAACAGGCGGTCGAGCCGATTGCTGAATGTGGCAGGCGCTGCGGTTCTGGCATCGGCGCCGTAAAAATCAGGTGAAACGTTGCCGCTGGCGCTCGGATCAGAGATACTGGTTGTCACAAAATCATTGATCACGCCTCTGTTTGCACGGATAAACACATGACCTTGCTTATTCGTTCCGGAACCGTAAAATGCAGATACACTGTTTGCATTCCGATCGAGGAACTCATATTCCTGCATAACGGTCTGGAGCGAATTGAAAAGTACCTTTGCATTGCTGTTTGCAGAATTCAGGCGGCTGTTTCTGGTATAGCCCATCATTGCGGGCACCAGCACACCGGTCAGAATTGCAATAATCGCAACAACGATCATCATTTCGAGTAATGTAAAGCCGGAAACCCGACCCTTTTGTAAAGCTTTCATAATACCATACCCCTCTGTTATCATCCGATTCCGTTTTTCATAACAGAATCGCTCTGAACTCCTCATTTTCAGTGAAAAGTTATCATTGACCCGACTATAGTATAACATATTTTAAGGAAATTGTCAATAGAAAAATGAACAATTTATGAAGTGCGAAATTCACAAAACCCAACGGGCTTGCTTGTTGAAAATGCACAATTCATTTGACAAAAGCTTCACAAAGTATATCTGTCATCAAATTCCGGCTTTCCGGCAAACAGATCATCGGTGACAGGGAGTATCTCCGAGAGCAGGACTCGATAAACAGAGAACACACTCTCCTCATATGGTTTTTTATCAGAAGAAACGCGCAAAACGCCTCCGTCACCGGCATCTTTCTGCGGCAGTTCGATCAGCAGGGAACGCTTTCCGGCGCGTTTGACCCGAAAGATCCTTGCATGATACGTTACACAAAAGCGCTGCATGATGAGCTGATCCACCATGGGACAAGGAATCTCCAGCATTTCGGAATCATCGGCAGTTTCCAGCAGCAGTTCGATCTGCACGCAGCCTTCCGAGATTCCCGCGCTGACAGACAGCGTATCTTCCGGCGAACCGGTCGAGAGCAATTCCAGCGCTGCCAGCAGCAGCAAAAACGTCAGACGGTTCGGGTCAATATCGGCACACAAACCGGAATCCACTTCATTGACATGAACCCGGTTCATTGTCCCGATCAGTTCTGCCAACTGATTTGCGAATCGCCGGATCGGTTTGCTCAGCGAGCAGCGGAGCTGTTTGGCAGTTCCTTCCTCATAACACAGCAATTCCTTTGCGCGGGCAGTCTGCCGCAAAACAGTATAACTGCTTTCATACAGTTCCTTCACTGCTTCACGCAATACAGGATCCGCCGGCAAACCATCACATTCCGGATGCGGATTCAACAGCTTGGACGTACAATTCAGTGCGGTGACAGCGTTTTCAGCGGCTGCGATCTGTTCTTGAAGCAGCAGTTTCAAATCTTGCGGTGTTAATTTGCAGAACATATCCGATTCCATTGATCCTATCCATCCCTTTCTGCATCATACTTTTTCTTATTATTATACACGAAGTCACCGAAAAAAACGAGCCATTTTTTCATCTTTGGTATAATAGCCAGTTTTACAACATTGCCGATGCGAATTACTGACAAAATCGTTTGTTTTTGCAGTTGCACCGTTATTTTTTTGTCAAAGTGCTTGCAATTTCCGGAAAAATAGTGTAAAATAGAGGTATCAAATTATAGGAGGTAATTCCAATGTCTGTTAAAGTTGCTATCAATGGTTTCGGTCGTATCGGCCGTCTGGCTTTCCGCCAGATGTTCGGCGCAGAAGGCTATGAGGTTGTTGCAATCAACGACCTGACCAAGCCGTCTATGCTCGCTCACCTGCTCAAGTATGATACCGCTCAGGGCGGTTACTGCGGCAAGATCGGTGAGGGTCTGCACACCGTTACCGCTGATGATGAAGCCGGCACAATCACTGTTGACGGCAAGACTCTGACCATCTATGCAAAGGCAAATGCTGCTGAGCTGCCGTGGGGCGAGATCGGTGTTGACGTTGTTCTCGAGTGCACCGGTTTCTACTGCTCCAAGGAGAAGTCTCAGGCTCACATTGATGCAGGTGCTAAGAAGGTTGTTATCTCTGCTCCGGCAGGCAACGATCTCCCGACCATCGTTTTCTCCGTCAATGAGAAGACTCTGACAAAGGATGACAAGATCATCTCCGCAGCTTCCTG
>DMBA01000385.1:18670-18883 GCA_003446315.1 Ruminococcus sp.
TGAGCACCATTCACGCTTACACCGGTGACCAGATGATCCTCGACGGCCCGCACCGCAAGGGTGATCTCCGCCGTGCACGCGCAGGCGCAGCAAACATCGTTCCGAACTCCACCGGTGCTGCAAAGGCAATCGGTCTGGTTATTCCGGAGCTGAACGGCAAGCTGATCGGCTCTGCACAGCGTGTTCCGGTTCCGACCGGTTCCACCACCATCC
>DMBA01000269.1:0-8878 GCA_003446315.1 Ruminococcus sp.
CCGTGAAACTCAGCGGCGTATAAACAATCGTGTAACCGCCGTTCAGCTTCCAGTGTGCTTCCAGCTTATGCGGCGAGGTGACCAGTGTTGCAAAGTCAAAGGGCATTTCTGCCACAGAACCATCCTCGAACACCTCAAACCAGCCTTCGAAAGCGTATTCACCGTTCGTGACATCGTTGATATGCGTATATTTTTCGGGAGCAACATAATTCTGCTTCCAGACACCGAAGCTGACGATCTGCAAATCGCCGTATTCATCCGGGTTGGCTGCTTTATACGCCTGAATCAGCGGAACATAGAAGTGATCGTAATAATCTCTCAGCTCATTTTCAGTGAGATACAGTGCATTACGCAGATCTCTGGGGATTTTCTGCTTGTCGATTGATTCTTTATACTGCATATTCAGGTAGTAGTATACCTGATCTTCCGGAAGCTGCCTTGCGTATTCATCACTGATCGTGATATACTGCGGCGGCTCCAGTGTATATTCTTCAATCGCCTGGTGATAGTTGTTATCGAAGTAAGTTGCATGGGATGTATTATAGGTGCTGCCCGGTTTGAACGGGGGAATGGGCTCGGAGTCTTCCGGGAAATTGCCGTTGCCCCAGATCACGGTGCGGTAATCGCTGACTGCGTGATTGATATGGTCGATCTCCGCGCCGTTCGGGTCGATCAGGATGCGGAATTTGACCGGTTCCCATTTGGCAAACAATCTCAGATTGCCGGAAGGCATCTGCACATCGGGGTCAAACGGGTTCAGGCAGGCGCTGTCGAGATACCAGCCGCTGAATACATAATTATCCGGCGCTTTGTCGGAAATATCAACATAATCCGGGCTGCCTTCCGCATAATTCAAAAGAGAAGCCTGATATTTGACGCTCTTTTCAATGGGGCTGTGCAGGAGTACGTCTGAATCATCCGGCAGATCTTTGAACGGAACACCGCCAAAAGACAAATCAGAATCCAGCGTGGGATAATTCGGTATGAAGAGCAGCTTTCCATTGTCTCTTGTGTAGTACATGTTGATCGTGCCGTCACGGCTCGTATCGTAGATCGCTATGCCGTTTACAAAAGGCGGATCTGCTTTATACTGGGTAAAACCTTCGATCGGGCTGAAATCTTCTGTTTCGGTGACCATATTGTATCGTGCACCGATCGACTGATAAAGCTGATATGCTTTGCCTTCGAATGTGATGTCTCCGGTTTCACCGGGCAGACATTCGACATAGTAGTTCATCGTTTTCAGCGGACGCTGTGCGGTATCAAGCCGGAATGTGACATCTGCATCCGGCATTGTCTCAAGCCGGACAAGCACCTCATCATAAACAGACTGTGCTTTCCAGCGCTCGCCGTTTCCGTACGTTACGCCGTTACTGCCTGTGATCGGGAAGTTATCGGCGATATGATGCTCATAGATCTCCGTGATCGTTTTGATGGTTGTCCATTGATCTGAAGTTGAAGCGATGTATCTTGTGCCTGTGTATTTGTCGCGGTATTGATAATTGCCATACGATCCGGTTCTGGTTCTGTACCATGTTTTATTGATATAATAAATCGGAACATATTCGCCTTCATAGTAACCATATTGTGTGCCTTTGTTGCTGGTTGTGGGCGTATATTCCGTTACGGACAAATACGCCTGAAAATAGAGGTTGTGCACATTTCTGTCATAATAAAGGTTTATGACAGTCTGACCGTCACTGGAAAGACCGGGTTCACCCGTAGACGGATCTGTGACCGCACGTTCCATTTTGGATGCCGACGGTTCAAAATGGAAACCGGTATAATGCAGGTTGGTGAACTGCTTCACACCGTTTTCCGTATTGTCATTGAGCAGTTGCGCAAGGGTCGCGCCGGTCGCAGAAGTAAGCGGGTGCGATTCCAGATAATCGTATGTTTTTTCCGCTGCATCCGCTGCATCCGTTGATTTCTGAAGCCAGATATTGACCGTATAGTTCGTGTTATTTTTCACAGTCCAGCGCGGATAAAGCGTGATATCCGAATTGGCGCTTTCATCCGGCAGTTTTTTTGCCGTCATGACACCGTTTTCGATCTGGTACATCTCATCGGTCATCGGGAGATGATCGACAAGCACGCCGTTTCCGTCCGTGATGCGGGTGCCGTCAGCCGTAAACCAGCCGTTGAAATCATAACCGACTTTGTTGCTGACCGGGAACGATGTGAAGGATGTACCGGCACCCTCATCATTTGTGAGAATGTATCTGGAGCCGATATAAGTGGAACCCGGCTCATGCTGGAACAGGATCCAGCGAGCTTCTGCAAAAATCGGATACAGGCTGATGTTGTTATGTTCATCCACTTCATTCAGCCGGCAGTCAATGTAATAGCCGTCAAGACCGGAAGGTTCATGAATCTCATTTCCTTCCGTATCAAGTGTGATGTAATAGGCATAAACCGTGTTGTTGGCGCTGTCAATATAGATATTCGGGTCATTGGGGTCATATTGTGCAGTCGGCGGAAGCTCCCGCTTCCAGCCCACAAAGACCTTGTGCTTGATATCCGGAGAAGGCGCTGTGATATTGCCGATCCGTGCCCGTGCTTCGCCGTCTGAACCGAATGCAATGAGCTTGCTGGTAATCAGCGAAAGGATCGAATTGCTATCATCATCTTTGTTGTAGAAGTTGATGAAGTAATAGTCGGAATAAAGCGGCGCAAGATAAACATGCGCACAGCCGTCTGCATCGGCAGGGAGTGTTGCGGTGTATTCGCCGAGCGTGCAGGTGACGGTCTGTTCCTGCTGATTATAAGAAACAGAAGCCGGCGCTTCAAACGGGATCTTCGCAGGATCTGCTGTCCAGCGATAATATACCGTTTCGTCTGTGGTGGCATCGCGGTCTTCATTGACCACATACCAGCCGTAGAAATAGGATTTGACACCGTTCTCAACATGGTTCGGCGGGTCTGCAATCAGTGCAAGAGATTCGCCGTCCCGCAGGATCTGGGATGTTTGCAGTTCATTTGCCTTGTTATAAAACGGATAAGCGGAAGCACTGTAATAGTTTTCGTCCGGCTTTTCGAATTCGTCACTGAGGAAGTGGAATTCAACACGCGGCACGATCGCTTCTTCTCCCTCATGCTCTGAGATCACATAGACGGAGAAGTGTTCTGCCGCAAAGGAAACGGTCTTGCTGTCTGCGCTGATATCGGCGATCTCTGTCTGATTGCCGTTGTCGTCGATATGGAAGACCGCAATCTCATCCGGAACGGTATCTGCCAGTGCGGGAATGGCGCATGTCACATTGACAGTCTGATGATCGGGCTGGAAGACGGTTTCGCCGTCGCTTTCAAAGATGGTCAGATCATAAGCTGCAATGGTTTTCATGCCGTCGATCTCATAAGAAACGGGATAACCTTTGACGGATGCGCCTTTTGGCATCTTACCGGTGAGGGTGATCTCTGTCTCCGAAAGAAGGGGGGCGGAATAGGATGCATCGGTAAAGAGCGCAGCCGTAACAGTCTGATAGAATTGTTTTGCTTCATCAGCCGAGACCGGCAAAGCATGCAGCACAACGGTTGACAGGATGATGAAAACCTGCATGACAGCAGCGATTCTTTTGAAAGTCCGCATTCCGCTTCCCTCCTTTCACGATTGATTTTCTTTGAGCTGTCCGATCCGTTCCCGGTCTTCTTCCGTGATCCGTTTTCCTCTGTAACGGAAGAAAATGAAATCTGCAAGAAGTGCGGCGTAACCGATCAGCAGCATGAGCCATGTCCATTGATCTCTTATCACCATTGGCTTGGTGATGTTTTCCGTCAGCAGGAACACAATGACGGCAGCAATGGTCAGAAGCAGCTCTGCAAGGATCCCGACATCCATTTTTCTGCGGAATCTCTTGAATTTGCTGCTGTAATCTTCAAATCGTTCCCGTTCGTCATCTGCAAGCGGGCACTCTTTGCGGCCGAGAATCTCATCGAGTTCTGCGGCAGTTTTTTTCGTGTACCGCAATTGTCTGTATTTCCTGCGCAGGAAGAACAGCGGCAGGAAAATGAGAAATGTCAGCAGCACGCAGATCAGATTCAGAAAAGCCCAGTGGCTCTCATTGGATAAGTGCCCGATCGCCCGCCGCAGTGTGCTGGGGGTATTCTGTTTGGATGCAGGTGTTTCGATCGGCCCGTCGACCTTTTCGGCATCTGCAAAGAGGACGAGTCTGCCGTTGGTGCTTGCCGCCTCACAGGTGGAGAAGGCGAGAATCTTGGTCGTATCACCAAGCAGCGGGATATCGTTGTTTTCATCCAGCAGCACGGAGTTTTCCTTGATATAGTCATGGAGTTCTCCATATTGGGATGCTTCTTTGGAACCGACTGTATAGATGATGTCTTCATAGGAATTCGTCACGACACAGGCGGTGATGGTCAGTTCATAATTCCCGTCCAGCGTCTGAAGAATCCCTTTCTGGTGGGAATAGAAGTAGTTTTTATCCCTGTATTTTTCGAGATCGCCGAACATCGCTCCGTTATCCATATGATGCCCGTAGATCAGGTTATACCAGTCATCGAATGCGCTCTGGTTCTCACTGGAAAGATAGATCGAGCCGGTCAGTGAGCTGTAGCCGTAGACATCCTTTCCGGCATATTCCAGATCATCGCTGCCCTGCACAATGGGATAACAGATATTCGTGTCATAGATCTCAAGCCAGCCCACCGTATCGGGATTGAGCTTGAGCAGTTCTGCGAAATCCGGCTTGCCGTCCTCAGTTTTGCTGTTCACATCGGGACGGTATTGCAGAAGATCATATGAAATGAACGCATTTTTCTCCGTATATAAAACGTCATACAGGACATAGACGCTGTATGTAAACAGGATCAGGGATAAGATGACAACAAATACCATCAGCAGCTTATTTGCAGCTTTTGCCGCAGCTTCAAGCAATTTCATGAGATGTCACCCCCGCACCGTCACAGATGATTCCGGCGGACAACGGTGATGACTTTGCCGAGAATCTCGCTTTCTGCGACTGCGCCGTAATAGCGGCTGTCCTCACCGCTGCTGCGGATATCTGCCAGAACGAAATATTCACCGGCTTGCAGCGTCAGAGGATATGAGACAAAGCCTTCATATCGCACGGTCTGATGATAAATGTTGCTTTCAATCATTGTATTGCCGTTGATGACAAGGCTTCCGGCATCGGTGATCTCTACCGTATCGCCGCCCTTTGCGACGATCCTGCCGACATAGACCGTATCATTCTTTTTGAGCACGACGATATCCTGTGCAGCAAATTCCCGGTTGAGCTGATAGTACATCAGCAGGTCGCCGGCTTTGAGATTCGGCGACATATCGCTGTTCGGGACGGTCGTGAAGCCGAGCACAAAGCCGCACAGCAGCCAGACAGCCGTCACGATGAGCAGCGCATTGAGAAAGAATGTTTGCAGCGGCCCCATAGGGGAACGCTTTTTTTTCTCTTTTTCCGGTTTTTCTTTTTCTGTGACCGGTTCGTGTGCAGGCGGATCCTGTGCAGGAGCAGCCTGTGCCGTTTCTTCCGTATGATGTTCATGATCTGCCAACGATATGCACCTCCGTGACCGCCATCGGAATTTCATGTGTTAAAAGTATTATACTACAGTAACTTCGCCCTACTTCTCCCCGACAAAAAAGCACCCGTACATCCGTACAGGTGCTTGAAGCTCAGTCTGCGAGCTGTTCAGTTATATCATTAAATTCCGCCCATGAATATTCCAGCATATATTCCCCATGGAAGCTGTTCAATGCTGCCATATCGCCCGCAATGGCTTTATAAAGATCGCAGTCCACCGCATCTTTATTGATCTGCAAATGGCGGTTTTGCTTGATGACAACATCCGGAAAACCGGCATTGCTGAGATCTTCGATCAGCAGATTCACGAGTTTGGAAACACGTTTGGATACTCTGTCATCAAAGTACGATTCTTCCAGCACATCGGAAGCGATATCCTTGCTGGTGACCGGAAATCCGGCTTGATCCACAAGATAAGCAAGGATCTCTTTGGAGTAAGTCCGCGTAAAACTGAGCATGTCGCCGTTTCGGTCGTATACCTTGAAAATACCGAATGTGATGATTTTCAGCTTATTCTGCGCACAGGGCTGATCGGGAAGCGGATGACGCAGATCTTCCAGTTCTCTGCGGATATCTTCGGTTGTGAATGGCTTGACCACATAGCCGCTTGGACGGGTGCAAAAGGAATCGGCAGCATATTTTTCGTATGCGGTCACAAAGATGATATTGCACAAAGGTGATGCTTGTTTCAGCTCCAGTGCGAGTTTGATGCCGGAGATCCTGCCGAGTTCAATATCAAAAAAAGCAATGTCGATCTCTTTTTTGTTTTCCAGCTCCTGAAACTGGCTGATCCGGCGCAGAGAGATGATCTCGGCATGCGGGATAATCTCCCGGACGGTGTCGGTCAGCAGATTCAGAGCCGGAAGCTCATCGTCCATTATCAGTATTCTCATATTGTTCCTCCGATCTGGGAATGGTGATCCGGCAGACAGTGCCTTTTCCCAGCGTACTCTCTACAGTGAGCGTGCCGCGGCAAAAAAGGCTGAGTCTGCTTTTCACGCTGCGGATGCCTGTATGTGCGGCATCCATATGTTTGAGCAAATCGGTATCGAAACCGGAACCGTCATCTGTGATCGTGATGATATAATGCTCTGCATCGGCTTCGGAATGGATCGTGATGGTGCCGCAGCCGGTATCAGAAGTCTTGATCCCGTGCTTGACTGCGTTTTCAACAAGCGGCTGAATGGTCAGCACCGGCAGCTTAAAGGTATTGGTATGCAGGTCGAAAATGACTTTCAGATCCTCGCCGAAGCGCAGTTCTTCGAGTGAGAGATAGATCTTTGCATGTTCGATCTCGTCTTCGATCGACGTCAGGCTGTTGTGATTGACAAAATCCAGATTTTTGCGCAGATACTTCGAAAAGGAGATGAGCGCCGATTTTGTCTTGGCAGTATCTTTATCCGCATAATAGATGATTGCGGTGATGGAATTATGGATGAAATGCGGACTGATCTGCGAGAGAATCAGGCTGGTCCGGAGTTTTTCGATCCGATAGATATTTTCCGTCATGATCTCTGTTCTGTTCCGGAAATAGATCATAAACAGGCAGATCGTGATGACTGAAACACAGATGCAGTGCAGGCTGATCGTATAGAAGAACAGATTGCAGACCGCACCTGCGAGTGTGATCCCGACGGATACAACGGTGATTTGTTTCCGGAATTTATCCATTTCCCTGAATTGCAGGGCACAAATCACAGCGGCGGCGAGCAATGAGAGAATATTGATGCCGCTCCAGATGTAATATCCCGGCACAACACGGGAATAGCAGTTGCTGCTGTCGATGATAAACAGTTTCCGGAGAAACGGATTGCTTGCCAACAGGATCAGATTGCAGTATTGGAGCGCCTGTATCACGGTGACGGCAATGCCGGTGCGTCTGGCATTTGCACCGTGCGAAACGCTTTTCCGGATCGTATCCATCAGAAAGAGGATGAGGAAGATTCCGGTTGTGAAATAACCGTATTCTCCGATGTACTTCCAGATCCTGCCGATGCCGGTGACTGCGCCGTTGCACAACAGTGAAATCGCATCCAGAATATTATAAAAAAAGACGGCAACGCAGAGAATGAGCAGCTCTTTGGTAAGCGGGATGGGATCACTGATGGAGCGCTGCTCCTTTTCCTTCCAGAAACATCCCAGCACCATGAAGAAAATCACAATCAGGAACAGACTGTTCCACATGTCAATGGTGATCTGGATCAGCCTTGCACCGCTGATCCGGCTGACGAATGCATTCATACATGAACCCCTTTGGCCATTCCTGCAATCGGAATTTTGTATCATTCGTTTGTATTCTTTTTAATTATACCATATTTTGTTCATAATTTCAAGTGCAGCACTTATTTTTTTAGAAATCGTTCTTCTTTCTTGAAACAATAAATATTATGAAGACACTGCTTCAAAATCTTCGGCAAGCGCAGCCGCTGCGCATCGTATTCCGGCAAGGATATTCTGTTTTGTTATTGACATTCAGGTTTTGCCGTGCTATAATAAAGCCATAGATGTTTTGTGAAGAAACCGCTTTTTATCATGAGGGAGGATATATTATGACCAAAACGGCATTAAAGAACACGGCGTTTTTTGCTGCGCTGCTCCTGACGGCTGCACTTCCGCTTTCTTTGCAGAAGGAAGCACAGTTCAGCAACACCCTGACCGCTTATGCAGATGACGATGAGGAAACCTACACCGAAGGCGAACAGAACGGTGTGCAGTATCTGAAATATTCCGATCATATTGAAATTTCCGGCTGCGATTCCTCTTTGACAGAGGTGAAGATCCCGAGTCAGATCGAAAGTCTTCCGGTTACAAAGATTGATACCAATGTAGGCGGATTCTGTGCCATGAAGACCCTGACCCTTCCGGATACACTTGAGGAGATCGGTGCATATGCATTTAGCTGGTGCGAAAATCTGGAATCTGTCACGCTGCCGGACAGTCTGAAACTGATTGATTTCCAGGCATTTGAATATTGCCCGTCGCTTAAAACGGTCAATTTTCCGGATCATCTGGTCAAAACATCCAGCCTGACCTTTAACGAAACACCGTGGCTGGCAGCACAGCGCCAAAAAGATCCGCTGGTTATCGTCAACGGTGCAGTGATCGACGGCAGAACCTGCAAAGGCGCTGTCACCATCCCGTCGGATGTCAAATATGTGGCAGCCGGTGCGTTTTCCGAAAACAACGACCTGACCTCTGTTGTATTCCCGGCAAGTATCGACCATATCGAGGATAATATGTTCGGGTATTGCGAGAATCTCACTTCCGTGGAATTGAAAGGCTCGACTTCGCTTGCGTACGGCGTGTTTGCATCCTGCAATAAG